>JALGSS010000979.1 GCA_029821745.1 Candidatus Zipacnadia bacterium | reverse complement strand
CGCTGACGCGCCTGACCGGGCCCGGGGTGCGTCCGGAGGACCAGTCAAGACCGACGCAACTCGGGAAGTCCCCGCGCAGGGGCTTCGGGATGTCGACGGAGAGCCTCCATCCGCGAGCGCCGTCGCCGCCGGAGAGCCGGGTGATGTCGTCGAAGGTGAACGCGACCTCTTTCCAGTGCTCGACGCCCCCGCGTTGATACACCATGAGCCCCAGAGGCGAGAGGATGCCGACATTCTTCCACTCGTCGCCCACTCGGGCGGACACCAGCGCCGCCCCGTAGAGTCGTTCGCTCGCCTTTTGCATCGGGTCGCCGAGGAACACGAGGCGCACCGAATCACCGCCGACAACGCGCCCCATCGGTGAACTCGGGCGATCTGCCAGAGCCAGGTCCTTGGCGCTGCGAACGGGCACGTACGCCCGGGCTTCGACGAGGGGCTCACCCGCTAGACGAACGACCGCGTGCAGCGTGCCCAGGCCGGTTCGCTCGGCGGTCAGGGGCCACGTCACGTCACCACAGTGTCGGACGTCGTCACGCCGCCGGTTGCCAGCAGCGCCGCTGTGAGTTCACCATCAAAGCCGCCGCCGAAGTTAGTCAGTTGCATGGAAAGGGTGGCTGTCTCGCCGGGGGCCAGTATCGCCTTGTCCGCAGAGAACCCTGTGCAGACCACAGCGGGGGCCTTCTTGATCAGGCGCACCCACTGGAGGCCGATTTCGGCTTGCTCGCCCCCACCGTTCACGGGATCGAGGCGCAGCATCGTCAGCGTCCCGGTGAAGCCGTCCAGAGCGCCCATCTGCACCTCAAACTCGTGCCACTCGCCATCACCGGGGCAATGCACCGCCGGGACCGGATGCGCCGCGGGGTCGGGAGACGCGGTGGTCACGAAGTAGACCTGCGTGACGCCCGATTTGTCGCTCCGCAGGCGAAACTGCAGGTGCGAGATGTTGTCTGCCGGCAGTGATAGGCCCGTGACCATCAACTGCGCGTCGTGGCCCGTCGCCTTCGTTGACAAGTAGCCTGCGTCCGTCTCGAAGGGCTCCAGGTTATTGGCCGGCTCCCACCCGTGGGTATCGCGGCTGGTGAAGTCGGCTTCGTAGACGATCTGGTCCGCCATCGCCGGCTGCGCAGACGCTGCCAAAGGACACAGGCTCAACATGAGACCAATCATGACAAGGCACACGCGGGAAGAAAAGGGTTGTGCTGAAGAACGGGTGGCTAATGGCCGTGGGGTGTCACGGTGTGTGTGACGGGGCCCCACGGAGGCGCTCAGGATGGCTGCAGGGCCCTGCGGGGCCCCGGTCATAGAGACCGGGCACTGGTCTCGCCAACCCGCAGCTAACGAAGTGAGGTTTTCAGCACAGCCGGATCGCCGCCTCCCCCCACAGCACCGAGATGCACGTGACATGGACGCGCAGTTCGTAGGCATGGTCAAACTCCCACCCGATTTGGTGATGGACTGGAAACGCGGAGCATCGTGCTGCGCTGGTGTCGGCAGCAGACTGGCTACCTGTCCCGCTTTGCGGGCTTTGGGGCGCCCCTGGGCACGGCAGTACTGGCGGTGGTGCCCATGGACCTCGGCTTGCTCGTCGAGTATTCCCACCGCACGCCGCTGATGGTGAGATGCAATTCCTCCAGCACCGTTCCCATCTCGCGGTCGAAGCGCAGGATGTGGCGGGACATGGTCGCTTCGCGAATCTCACAGAGCGTGTACGGTCCCTGAACGGCGCCCCTGTTCACTCGGGCGAACATGAGCTGGGCCCGACCCACGGGTCTGGTGCGCGAGCACATGTCCGCGATCCTTCCCGTATTCTCGTCGACCGTCTTCGTGATAACGAGGCTCGTGCCGCGGGAACTCGCAACCCTTCCGCCGCCCGAACTCGCCCGGAGGGTCTCCAATCGGAAGTCGACCGCGCGGATCCAGTCTTCCACTCCCGCTTCCGTTGCGGTCCCGCGCATTCCCTCAAACTGGAAGTAGGCGACCATCGGTCGCTGTGCCGACGCCGCGCTGAGCAACCCCGTACACAGGGCCACGCTGAACGTCATCACAAGCCAGTGCATACGTGTCATGGCTATTCCGCCTCCTCACATCTCGCATCACTGATGCTAGTTTTCGACGTGGGGAACCCGGTCCCTGCAAGCGCTTGGCAGGTCGGAGCAGGGCATTCGGCGCTTGTGGGAGAAAGTACGTCGAACACTGGCATTGTTCGGAGGACGATGCCCCGGCGGCTACCTGACCCGCCGCCGGATGCAGTCTTGCTGAGCAATCACTCCGGACACTCATAGAAAGGGTGGCAGAATGGCAACTCGGAAGAGCAAGGGCAAGGCGAAGGACCCACTGGCATGGTGGCGTGAGGCCAGATTCGGCCTGTTCATCCACTGGGGACTCTACGCGCTCCCGGCGGGCAAGTGGAAAGGCGAGCCGGTGGCGGGAATTGGCGAGTGGATCATGAACCGCGCCCAGATTCCCGCCGAGGAGTACGAGAAACTTGCCGCGTCCTTCAACCCGGTTAAGTTCGATGCGGAGGAGTGGGTGCGCATCGCGAAGGACGCCGGGATGAAGTACATCGTCATCACCGCCAAGCACCACGACGGGTTCGCCATGTATGACTCGCCCGT
>JALGSS010000978.1 GCA_029821745.1 Candidatus Zipacnadia bacterium | reverse complement strand
ATCGGCACCAGGAGCAGGTCTATCCCCCGGGCCTGAAGTTGCTTGTGGAAGTCGATGATGGCCGGGTAGGGATCGCGGCCATCGGTCTGTTCGCGGAGATCCCCCGACACGAGGTACTCCAGGTCGCGGCGAAAGAAGAGGAAGCCCTCGCGACCGATGAGCCCCTTGAGCTCAGCCGGACGCGCCGCGAGTTGCGCCCGGACGTCGGCATGGAAGGGCTTCAGCATCCCGAGCCAGCTCTCGTAGCTGCCGCCCCAGCGCTCCAGTTCCGCGTCCCAGTGCCTGCCGTTGGTGGTGCCGGCAGTGGATGTCGCAGGTGGTCTCGCCGCGCCGATCCGCCGGGGTTGCGTGACCTCAGTTGCCGGGGCAGGCGCGCCATCGCCGGCGAGGATGAACACATTGTAGAGCGTCTTCCCATAGGGCTTCCCGCGCATCACCGCGCACGGATTCTGGAACTGCTTCCCGCCCAGGAGTGCCTTGATTTCGGGTTCGGTTTCAGCGTTCGGCCAGGGCCGGGACTCTTCAGGTTCGAGGACTACCGTCGCCATGGATTGGTACCAGTCGGAGGCAAGCTCAAAGAAGAACTGCTCCACGTCCTCCGGAGAAAGCACTGTCTTCATGTAGTTGTCGCGTAGTTGCTCGGGGAGTTCCGGCCCGTACAGCACGGGGTCAATCTGTCCATAGACCTCGCGGTACCCGTCGCTATCCTCGTCCGTCACAGGCACCCAATTTAGTTCGGGGCGGAATTCGACTCGCGCCCACAGATCATCCCCGTGAACGAACACCTCGGCGAGTTCCTGCAAGGGCCGGACCGCCGCGTCATTGCCCCACTTCTCCCCGCTGATGCGCTCGGCGACGATGAGCAGGGGCTCGGAGAGATCGTAGTCCCACTCCACCAAGTACTTGAGCAGCCTGCGCCAGGACAATGGGCGCGAGAGCTCTGCCTTCGTGAGCGGCGTCTCGGCAGCCTTGTCTCGCAGCGTGCTCTCAAGCAGCGCGCCGTCGAAAGCGAGGGCTTTCAGGGGCGGGCGCTGAGCGGGAGGGCGCAGTCCGTCGGGCGTGGGGTAGTGGAAAAGGGGGTTCGCGTGACAGGCGGCGTAGTCCAGGGACGCCCTGTCCGTCCGGGCGATGACCCGCGCCATGACTCTGGAATCGCTGCGGTCGAAGCCCGCTCGCAGGGCCTCCACGAGGGCGAGGTCCGAATCATCGGCTAAGACGTGGACACACGCGCCCAACAGAAGAGCGAGAGCCATCGCGAGTCGGCTGATGACCTGCAACGTGAGTTCGTCTCCATAGCGAGCAACATTCGCCGACGCGCACGGCGCCGGAGTGCCAAGGGGCGTCCGGGAGACAACGCGGCGACTGCTACTATAGCAGGTAGGAGTTCGGAGATCAACCTCAACTGGAGATTTACCCCCGCTCAAGAATCGGGACGCGGGCGAGTCTCGCCGGCACCAGCGACGTCGCGATCTCTCTGGAAAGACTGCCTCTGGCGCTCAGACAAGTCGAGAGCGCTCTTTGCGGCAGGGAGGGAGACGTGCTCCTCAAGGCCGACTTGGGGGGCTCAATCGCGTGCCCAGGCTTGGCCTGGAGTGGGAAGATCGACCGAGGGCGCCACGTGGTGGCTTAAGCGCAGTCCCGTCACCTCTTCTTGCCCGGTCGAGGTCGGCGGATGGCGCTTCGCCGCGTCGTCGGCAGTCTTGGCAGCTTTCGCAGCTTGACTGCCGGCATGCTGGGATCGCTCGGGATCTCATAGCTCAGCAGATGCTCGTAGGTTGTCCCGAAGAACCCGAAGTGCTCGGCGTACACCTGTCCGACCCCCTTTGCCAGACGCATAACGCCGACGCTGATCACGTCCGAGCCACGCCGCCAAGACCAGCTTACGCAAGCGCAGTCACGGAAGGTTCCCGCGGGCGTTTCAGTGTCGGCGAGCCCTGTGAGGGTGTACTCCCTCGTCAGTCTGCGCCGCCGTGAACCGCTTGGGGCCGGTCGCCGAGTTGACACTGAGGTCAGCGTGTAAGTGTGGCCCAGCGGCATCCGTCCCTGCGAGGTACGTAATCGTGGATGCGTATCGCGCGCTTCATCTGGAGGCGCACGTGGACCCTCCCGCGGCCTTCTCCGCAGCCACACGGCAGTCCCCGGCCCCGAGCCCCCTGAAGATGGCCATGCCGTCTGATCCAGTGACCGCTGTGAGCTGCAGCGGCTTCTTGCCCGACCTCAGCACGGACTTGGACTTCCCAGGGCGTGTTATGCATCCCGCAGGCCACGCCCGGACTGTCACCCCCTGCTGCAGGCCTCCCGGTCTAGTTACCAGACAGCGCAGATCCGCGCCCAGCGCGGCCGTACAGGCCAGCGCCAGGCCCACGTTCAGAACGAAAACCATCGCTCTCTTCATCTCGTCCGCCCCCACTAGCCCACCCCGACTAACTAAGGACCTCGACGTGCAGCCCTGGGTTCCTTCCGCCCGGACGAACACCAAGAGAGAGTATCACGGCCTCCTTCGGCCTTGGCAGACCCATGACGCGCCACACACTCAGCGCCTGGCCTAAGCCCAAGGCTGTCGAAGAGCGCCTCGAAGGCGGCAAACGCACCTCCCGGATCTGCCCCGGACGTGCAGGTACTCGGAATCCCGCCGAGAATCAGCTTCATCACACGATCAGAAGGTCCCCCGCCTCACCGGAACTCGAGGTGCCGCCAGAAGCTCTCACCGGCGGCATGCCAGTTGAACATCTCAATCTGCACCATCCCCGTCTGCGGTGGGACCTCGAAGCTCACCTCGAAGTCCTGCCAATCCGTGGTTCCTGTGACGAAGTCGGTGTAGATGGTGGGACGCGTGCCCTTATTGGCGGCTGTTCGGTGGAAGCAGATGATCCGCGCCCTCGCCCCGCCGGCGTCGGAGCGCACTCCCTCGGCTCTGATCTGTCCACTGAATGTAACCTTCGTCCCGGGCACCAGCACACTCGTGCGCCACTGCCAGCCGGCTCTGTCCGCGATAGAGTTCGTCTTGATGATCAGGGTCTCCTGAGGCGTGCCCACGTTGAGCAGGCGACAAGTCGCGGCGCCCTCGTATACCATCTGCGACCAGTT
>JALGSS010000977.1 GCA_029821745.1 Candidatus Zipacnadia bacterium | reverse complement strand
GCCCCACGCCACGGTGATGATCGAGACGGCCTCGTCGAGGGTCTGGGCGAAGATGCGGCCGCCCGAGTTGCTCACCTGGTTTCGCACATTGTGGATCGGGTAGTGCTTGTACTTCTCCGAGTAACCCAGCAAGATCTCCCGAGCCTTCTTCACGTACTCCTCGTTGCCGGTGAAGGCGTACCCGAGGCCCAGTTTGTACACCGCACTCCAGTACTTGTGATGCTCCCGAGCCACGATGACCTGGTCATACGGCCAGCCGGTGTACTCCTCGCCGCAGCCCTTGCACACATGCTTGCCGTTGGCTCCACTGGCCCACCTCGTCGGGGATGTCCACCGTGAGCGCCGCGGCACTGTCGGCGCTGCTGATGATTCCGTCGAGGGTCTTCTTCGCCCATGGGTACTTCTCGGCCCTTGCCTTCGCCTGCGCGAAGGTGTCGGCTGTGGCGAACAACAGCGGGTGCTCACGCTCAGGCAAGGGGATGGCTGCTCCGAGGATGACCTCGGGGTCAGGGATGTCCGGGTTGCCGGTCTTCACCGTGATGACGAACTCCTCTCTCGTCAAGGGCTCGCCTGCTGCGAGCCGCTTTGCGCTTGCGCTCAACTCCGGTCGGATAGTGGCCGTCTCCCCGGCAGCAATCTCAGGCGTCTTCCTTAGCACGCCGCCGAGGGTGTACACATGCTCATCCGCCTCGCCACGGGACCGGGACTCCAGGCCAAAGCTCAGCGCCTCGCCGGACCGGTTCTCGATCTCCAGGCTGTAGATGATCCGGCGCAGCCCGTCTTCCTGCACAACTTCCCTGTCCGTCACTCTCACGCGGACGGGATCCCGCACAAGCTTCACGTCGTCCACGTACAGGACGGTGTCGGCGAGAGGGTGATGTTGCCAGCCGCCTGCGTTGATGGACAGGTAGTCGATCTTATGCCAGCCTACAGGTTTGCGCGTGCCCACGATGTCCCCGCCCAGGCGCAGGTTGAATAGCTTCCAGCCCTCCCAGTCAACCCGGAAATGCAGGAAGTAGTAGTCCCAGCCCTCCTTGTCCGCTTTGTTCTCGGAGTTGCACACGAGGGTCAGCGACTGGCCGTTGGCCTTCTCCGAGTACATCCAGAAGGTCAACCGGTCGTAGCTGGACCAATCCTCAGGGACTCGCTTGGGCTTGATCGTGGGGCTTTGCTTCAGGTTCGCCCACTTGCCGGAGTGGGTGCCCTGCTTGACCTGCTCCGTGCTTTTCTCCAGGCCCTCCCACGTCCAGGTTTCGAAGTCCCCCAGGGAGAGGGTGTCGTCGGCGGCGAAGAGTTGTGTTGCCAGTAGGGTGGCGAAGACAAAAACGAAACGCATGAATGGATATCCCTCCGTGTTTTGCATTACGCTTCCCCGCGAGTGGTGCGAGGGCCTCCCGGTGGCGCGGCAGGATTGGGGGCCGATCCGGGCGAATGTACCTCCAGTCGCGCCGGATGGCCGGTCGCTAGGAAGCCGATCCCATAGGGCCGTGGGGTGTCACCGTGTGCCGCCCGCAGGGCCGCGACTTGGGTTGTGTTGAGAAATGGTCAGATAGCCGTGGGGTGCCGATGCCGTACAATCGGCGGGGCCCCACGGATGCCCTGAGTCAGGCTGTACGGGCCTGCGGGGCCCCGGTCGCTGCACGACGCGACCACCCCGCAGCTACCCACATGAGTTTCTCAACACAACCGAAGTAGCGTCCCTGCGAAACGACGATACCAGCCTGACGGTTCCTGTCCCTTTCTGCAAAACAACCCGTTAGCGCGGGACCGATGCACATAGGAGGCACAAGGGTATGAGAGCACTACTGCTGATTGGTATTGTCGGGATCCTCTGCGGCATCGCGGTCGCCGCTCCGCTTGATATTGTTCGAGACGGGGAGCCCGCGGCCGCCATTGTGGTCGCGGCCGACGCATCGGGTCAGGTGCGGTCCGCAGCCGCTCTGCTGGCCGATTTCGTTGAGCAATCCACCGGGGCGAAGCTGCCCGTGGGCGATTCCGCGCCGGATGTAGGCACGATCATCTATGTGGGCCCAGGCCCCGTCGTCGAGGGCTTCGGTATCGATCAGGCGAAGCTCGACGACGACGGCTTCGACATCGTCTTCCCCGACGCGCGCAGCATCGTGATTCTCGGCCCGACGGACTACGGCACCGAGTTCGGCGTCTGCGAGTTCCTTGAGCGCTACGTCGGCGTGCGCTGGCTTCTGCCGGGGAAGGACGGGACCGACGTACCGCAGCAGGACACTCTCAGCGTCGAGCCGGAGCCCGTGCGCCAGGAGCCCGCGTTCTTCTCCCGACTCTTCAGCGGCCTGAGGGGTTCCGTACAGAGCGAATGGGCCCGGCGGAACCGCATGCACGGGCGCATCCAGTTCCACCACAACCTCATCAATCTGTTCCCGCCCGAAACCTAC
>JALGSS010000086.1 GCA_029821745.1 Candidatus Zipacnadia bacterium | reverse complement strand
GTGTGGCTTCCGTGTGCGCGGCGCAGGACCTGGCGGCGTTCTGGGAGCGCGGGAAGGTCCGCGAGTTGTTCAGTTCGGGTCTCGCGACCGAAGAGGCCCAGATGCAGGAGTGGGCGGGCCATGGCGTCAACTGCCTGACCGGAGCGAAGCCTGAACTGGCTCACAAGTGCGGCATGAAGACCCGAACATGGTTCACCATGAACTTGATCTCCTCGTCGATGGATGAGGATAGGCGGAAGGCGATGGCCGCGATCAATCGCGACGGTACGTATCGCCGCCCGTACGACCCCTTGTTCCCAACCGTGGCGAACAACTGGACGGCGTGCGTCAACAGCCCCGCGTGGCGGGAGTACAGCGAGGACCAGTTCCGCCGGAAGGCCCGGGACGACTACGACGGCTGCCATATCGATTACGCGAGCCACTACGAGCCATGCTTCTGCGAGCACTGCAAGGCGAAGTGGCTGACATGGGCGGCGGCGCGCGGGCTTGTGGACATGGATCTTGAGCAGGCGACCGACGCTGCGGACCTGCGGACGCGGATGCTCCTGCGCGAGTTCCGCATCGCTTGCGTGATTGAGTTCCTGACCGGCGTGAGGAACGCCGCGCGGGAGATCAAGCCCGGATTCGCCACCGATGGCACGTGGCACCAGGACAATGGTTCCGTGTACCAGTGGGCGTATGGCGACCACTTCGATCTGATGTGCATTGAGGGAACGACGTACCGCCCTTTCCCTCCACAGAGCACACAGATTCTGTGGCTGAAGCTGGCTCATGCCCTGAGCCGGCGCGACGATCGCCGCCCGGTGGCGATGTCCGTCACGTACCACCTGCTCCCGGACGAGCAGGGGACGATCCACCACGGCCGCATGGCCCCGGACCGGGTCCGCGTGGCGCTGGCGGAGATCTTCAGCCAGGGCGCGGTCTCGTGGCTCGGCCTCGGCGGCCCGAAAACGGGGAATCTCTTGCGAGAGCACCAAGACCTGACGAAGGCGTACTTCGAGGCGGCGCGGGACCTGGAGCCCCAGTTGGTGCGCAATGAGGACATCGCCGAGATCGGGCTCGTGTTCTCCGCGCGTTCCTTCCTCCTGACCGGGAGCCAGCGCACGCAGCTCTACGCCTTCGGGCAGGCCATGATGAAGGCTCATGTGCCCTTCAAGATCATCTCTGACGTGGGACTCGAAGCGGCCGACCTTGAGGGCCTGTCAGGGGTCGTGCTGCTCAGCGCGCGGGCCTTGAGCGACGCCGGCTGCAAGGCCATCGAGAGTTACGCCCGTGACGGGGGGCAAGTGTTGATCATGGGCTCAGACGCGGCGATGCTCAGTGAGGTGTGGGAAGAGCGCTCCCCGAGGCCGTCCTTCGCGACGCCGCCGGTCTCGGAGACCGACGACGCGCAGGGCATCGTGACCAAAACCCTCGGGAAGGGCGAGTGCCACTACTGGCTTGAGGATCCCTTCGCTGGGAGGGCCCTCGGTGCGGCGCAGTTCATCGCGCTGAACCAGGAAAAGCCCGCGACTCTCGCGATTGAGGGCTGGAGCAAGGCCTCGGACGTGAGCGGCGGACCGGACAGCAACTACTCCTTGTATGTGGACCTGCACCATCATGATGGTTCGCCGATGTGGGGGCGGGTTGCGACTTTCGCCACGGGCACCCACGACTGGGAATTCTCGCGCACCCTCATCAAGTCTGATCGGCCCTTCAAAAGCGCCAATATCCACATGCTCTTCCGCAGCCACCGGGGGACCGTGTGGTTCCGCGACGTGAAGTTCGGCGTGTGGAATGAGGCGGAGAAGAAGATCGAGAAGAACATGCTTGCCGACCGATTCACCCTCGCCGACGGGGAAACGTACTCAGCGGCGCCGGGTGAGAATGCCCCGACGGGATCCTGGGGCCCGTACCGTGACGGGTACGAGGTCGAGAACATGCTGGACATGGGACTGTGGGTGAAGATGGCCTCCACACGGGGCCTGACAGTGGAGCCGATGACGGGGGACGATCCCCTCGGCAAGGCGCTGCTGCTCGACGCCATCAAGCCCCTGCGAGCCGCCGAGCCGACACTGACCATTGAGGGCGCGGGTGCGGACAAGGTGTATGGCGATCTGAGCCGCGCCGGCGACCGGGTGACGCTGCAGCTCATCAACTACAACGCCGACCTGCATCCTGATCTACCTGAGTTGGAGCAGCAAAGCACCGAGAAGAGCATCCCGGCGACTGACCTCAGTATCACGTTGCGCCTCCCGGGGCTGGACTTGGACCCCGAGAGTGTCAGTCTCATCGCTCCCGAGGGCGACCCGCAAGTCTCCTGCAGCAGCACGCGGGGCGCGGTGCAGGTGCGCCTCGACAAGCTCAATCAATACGCGGCCCTGGTCTTCGGGGTGAGGTGATGGCATTGAAGAGCGTTCTGACTATCGCAGTGCTACTACTCGCCACGGATCTCTTCGCCGCCCGGGAGATCGGGCGCTATGGCTTCCTCGCGGCTGATGGGAAGGAACTCGTCGACTTCTCCGGCTTCGGCAATGGCGGCGCCCTGACTGAAACCGCCACCGTGGATGCGGACGGCATCCTGACGTGCGGCGAGAAGGGATGGGCCGTCCTCCCTGCGGGCGCGAGCCTGTGGGGCAGCGAAGCCCATCGCGGCAGCGTCTCCCTGTGGGTCAGGCCCGGCTTCGCCCCCGATGAACTCGAGACGGGCGCGTGGGAAGGCTACCGCATGGCCTTCTACGCCATGCAGACCGATGGCAACGGGCTGCCCGACGGGTATGACGAGATCGGCATTTGGTGCCACGGGCCCTTGCTGCACGTCAAGGTGACCCGGACCTCGGCAGCGCCCACGTTCTCGATGAAGAGCCCCCTGAAGAAGGGCGAGTGGACGCATCTTGCCGTCTGCTGGAAGCTCGGCTATCGTGCCTTCTACGTGGACGGTGCGCTGATTGACGAGGACACCAGCCAGTACGAAGCGCCGCGCCTGGATGACTTCCCGGCGATGGTCGGTCAGCATCCGTCCAGCGAAGGTTGGGCCTGGCAGGGCGATGTCGCCGACTGCCGGCTGCTGGACGATGCGCTGACGGCGGACGAAGTGCAGGCCCTCGCGAAGGGCCGCGATGCCCCAGACTCGCCGGAGGCGCAGGACCCGCGCATCGAGACCGTTGACTGGGACGATGTGTGGCTGGGGGAGGGCACCGTGCAGGTGCGCATGGCTCCGGAGACCGACATCACCGGGCTGCAGGCCTTCTGCGAGGTCCTCTCCGCCGACGGGCGCGAGACCTTCCCGCTGAGGCCCTTCACAATGCAGGAGCAGGCGGGAGTGGCCTCGGTGGCGTGCGCGATCCGGCGCGAGGGCCCCAGCCGCGTCAACCTGATCCTGACCCGTGGCCCGGACAAGCGCGCGCAGGCGGGGCGTTCGCACTTCATCAACGTGCCGGCGTTGTCGCCGACACTGACCGAAGCGGAAGGGGAACTGACGACGTTCAAGGCGATCCTCAAGGACACGCCCGGCGCGGATGCGACGGTGGTCGAGGAGGCCTTGGGGGCGGACCTGGGGCGCTGCTCGGAGCAACTTGCCTCGATCAAGCGGATGGCGGCGGCCCGCCCCAGGAATGAGAAATGGGAGGAGTTGATCTCGCAGGCGGATTCGCTGGCGAACGAGCTGAAACACTTGCGGAACCGCGCAGTTATCTACGCGCGTGGGGTGAAGAACGGCGCTCTGCCGGAGTTCGGCATCGGCGTGGATCACGGACTGCGCAAGTACCTTAAGCACGATCCCTTCGAGGGCCGGCTTGAGGCCCCGCTGTTGATCAAATCCGCCCGACACGAGTACGAGGCCGCGCAGGTGGTCGTGTTTGCGCTGGATCGGGGCCTGGAGGGCGTGGCGGTCGAGACATCCGACCTGATCGGGCCGGACGGAGCCACCATTCCTGCCGCGAACATCACGTGGAACCCGGTCGGATACGTGGAGACCCGGAAGCCGACGTACAAGGTGCGGCATGTGGGGCTGTGGCCGGACCCGCTGCTGCCGCCGGTACCCTTTGACGTTGCGCAGGGGAGCTTCGAGAGCGTGTGGCTGACGGTCTACGTGCCCCGGGATGCTCGCGCGGGCGACTACGAGGGTACGGTGAAGATCGCCCCTCGAAATGCCAGAGCGCGCGAAGTCCCCGTGCGGCTGCATGTGTGGGATTTCGCGCTGCCGGAGAAGCTGTCGCTGGTCAGCGCCTTCGGGCTGAACTGCATGGGCGCACTGCAGCAGACGATTGACATGGACAAGTACGTGGCGAACGCCCACCGGCACCGGATCAGCCTGGGTTTCCCGGGGATCGTGTTTGCCCCGGCGAAGGTCACCTTCCCGAGCTTCGACTTCGCGGGGGAGACACTCCGCTGCCGCATCCATACTGAGGCGCCGGAGGATGCCACGTTGGGCCGCCTGATGCTCGTCTGCAGGACGACCGGGAAGCGCGGGCAGAGCGTCTACGGGCCTATCAAGATAGCGAACAATGCATGGGCCGACGTGGCGATCGAGCTGGCTGAAGAGGAGCGCCCCACGAGCCTGCGGCTGGAGTACCGCGACGCCGGTCCGGTGACATTGACGGTCTCGCCGATCCGCATCGGCGACAGGCTCTTCGACGCGATGGACAAGCCCGAGTACTGGGCAACTGAGGCGCCGTGGACGGACGTCTCCACGTCGGCAGACGGTCTCGTGTTCAAGGTCAGCTCTCCGGCTGCCGGTGAGCCGTTCATTGAGCAATGGCCGCACATTGAACGCGCGGCTGCTGATACGCCGCCGGACATCCCGTGGGGGTTTGACTTTGGTGAGTTCGACGCGCGGATCGAGAAGTATCTGGAGCGCGGGATCAACTGCATTCGCATCCCGGTTCCCGGTTGCCCGCGACATACCAGCGAGGAAGAGGCCCGGGAGCTCGTGCGTGAGAACGGGCTGGGGCCCATCGCGAAGGCGTACCAGGACCACCTCGAGGCGAAAGGCTGGCTTGACTACGCCTACACGTACGTGTCGGATGAGCCGGAGTCCGGAGACTACGCCGCGCTGAATGTGGTGCAGGGGACGATCAAGCAGTGGGCGCCGAAGCTCAAGAATCTCCTCACTGCTCGCAGCTTCCCCGAAGCCCTGAAGTTCGTGGATATCTGGTGCCCCGAAGTGTACTCCTTCAACCCGACTCTGGCGGCTGCGGAGCAGGCAAAGGGCAAGCAGGTGTGGTGGTATCCCGCCTTTAGCACGCGCCACCCATTCCCGGATTTCTGGATCGATTACCCCGCGATCGACAACCGCATCCTCTTCTGGCTCACATGGAAGCATGAGCTGGACGGGCTGCTATACTGGTCGGCGACGAACTGGTACCGGGCCGATCCCTGGAAAGACCCGATGACCTTCCCGGGAGCGAATGGCGACGGCACGTTGCTTTACCCGGGTGAGGATGGCGCGCCGGTGAACTCGATCCGCTGGGAGTGCATCCGCGACGGCTCGGAGGACTACGACTACTTCGTCCTGCTGCGGAAGGCGCTGGCAGATGCGCGGCGACGGGCTCCGCAACCGGACGCGGACATTGCGAAGCTGATGCAGGCAGCCGAGAGGCTGCTATCCATCGACGATGGCATCGCTAAGAGCTGGCGGGAGTGGTCCTTTGACCCGGACCCGCTGATCGCGGCGCGGGACGAGATGGGCGAGACCATCGAGAGCCTGCAGGAGGTGGCCCAGTGATGGAAAAACTCGGGATGGCCCCAGTCATTTTGGCCCTGTTCCTGGGCAACGCAGCGGCCCTGGGCGGCGAGGTTCTGCGATACGATTTCGCGTCGGAGCTGCCCTTCATCGTCGACGGGTCGGGCCACGCGAACCATGGGTTGGCCGCCGGCGCCACTCGCGTCCAGGATGCCGGGCGCGCTTGTCTGGAACTGTCGGCCGGGGGGTATGTGCAGATGCCTGAGGCATCGCTGGTTCTCGGCTCGCGCCCGCAGAGCGGAACCGTCGAGCTGTCGGTCAAACCGGCTTTCGATCCGCTAGCGCTGGAGACCGGCACCTATGAGGGCTGGGTGGCGTTAATATACCTGCAAAAGACTTCGGGCAATGGGCTGCCGGACGGTTATAATGAGATCGGCCTTGCGCTGCACGGACCGAAGCTGCGCGCCAAGGTCGTGGGTGGACAACAGACCGCCCCGTTCGCCATCATCGACACACCGCTCGAGAAGGGCAAGTGGACGCGGCTGAAGCTTGAGTGGTCGCCGGGCCATCGTGCGCTGTACGTCGATGGGAAGCCGGCGGCGGAGCGCAAGGGAGAGTTCTCCGCTCCCCAGCTCGACAGGTTTCCCGCATTTGTCGGACTTCACCCGTCCAGCCGGAAGTGGGGCTTCGAGGGTCTCGTGGCTGACGTGAAGATCGTGGTGAACCCGTAGTCGCGTCCGAATTCGGCTCTTGGGCAACCGGGGAGTCCAGGTGAAAGCAGCGAAACCATACACACCGAAACCGAAACGTGACCCGCGCGTGGGGGAGATGTTCTGGCATGGGGTCTATCTCAGCGTCCTCGTAGGCTTGCTGGCCGGGGCTGCCCTGTGGGGATTCCTTCTGCTCGGCGGCGCCCCGCTTGTGGCGGATAGGGCGCGCGCGATGGCGACGCTCATCTCCTGCGCGCTGTTCGGCGCCGCGGCCCTCTGTGCGTGGGGCTGGGGACGACGAGGTCTGGAGCTGTCCGGGGAGGCTCTTGTCAACGCCGCCGCTCCGCGCGTCGCCTGGCTCGTATGGGCGTTCACTCCGGAGAGCGACGAGTACGACCGGGCCGAGGAGACCGATCGGGCCGGCCGTCGCCTCGTACGTGGACTGCTGGCCCTGCCTGTGGGCGTTCCGTTGATGATCGCTTTCGCGACGGCGCGCAAAGCGCGCCCCTTCGCTCCCGGGGCGCTGTGGGGGCTCTCTGCGCTTGGCGCGGGCATGTGGATACTGCTTGCGGTGGCCGGCTGGCAGAGGCTGATGCCCCAGCCGGCACCTCTCGTGGAGCCCGTGGAACCGTCCGTGGTTGAGAGGGCCGAGGCAGATCAGGCGCAGGCGGAGATGGACAGCGCGCTTGAACTGGCGGTAGCCAGGGCGCGGCGCGCCAAGGCCCAGGGCAACAAGGGCCAAGCGATCCGCTACCTCGAGGACGCGCTCCGGAGCGCTAGTATCGATGGGCGCAGTGTCCGACATGTTCAGTTGCACCGGAACCTGGCCTGGCTATACGCCGAGGGCGGCAATCCGGCGGGCGCGATGGTGATGTTCCGCATGGTCCTCGAGCTGGCAGATCCCGGCAGCGACGAGCAGCGAGAGGCCGAGGCGGCCCTCAAGAGACTGGCCTTCCGCAGCGGTCTGAGCGCGTCGCCGGCATCGTCGCCGTCCCAGGTTCTGGCGGAGGATCGGGATGAGGAAGCGGCAGGGGAGTAGCGTTGGTGGTGGCGCGTGATCTCGGTGTACATTGACGCAACCAAAGACGCACAGGGAGGTAATCATGGCGAAGAAGCTGGTGGATTGCGACCACTGCGGCGGGAAGAGGAACTGCACCCAGAGTGGCGGGCGAAGCTGCCGCGCGTGTTTGGAGGCTGCGGGCATGGGACGACGAGGCTGGGCCACTGTCCGTTGCTCTTTCTGCGGCGGGCGTGGGAAGGTTCTCGTGGATGAGGAAGAGCTGGCCGCAGCCGAGAAAGCCGAGGGCCCGACCGAGGAGGAGGGGGCGACAGAGGCCGAGGAGGACGCGTCCGACGGCGAGGCATGACCCTCTCTGTAGGGTTCACTTTGCGCATCTCACGCGCGGCCTTCACGGGCCGCGCGTCCGTTTCTCCTCAAGGACGCCGTGAGGCGGACGGCCAGGTGCCCGTCGACCAACCCGCTGATGCCGGAGAATTTCGGCAAGCCCGCCACCAAGACCTGGAGTTGGTCGTTCGGGGCGCGGTCAAGAAGCAGGACGTCGCCCGGACGAAGGCTCGACAGACGTCGCAGGGTCAGCGTCGCGTGGGCCAGCACTGCAGTCACCGACACCTCACACTGTCCCACTTCTGCGTCGCAGACCCAATGGCCCAGATCGTCCGGCGACAGCGTCAGTGACGGAATGGCCGACTGTTTGAGCAGCCCCCTGAGCAGCGTCGATGGCATCGCGATGCACATCGACCCTTCCACTTCTCCCATGTTGCACGTCAGCCACGTCGCGATGACGGACTCCTGCAGGGAAGCAGCCCCGAAGCGACCCGTAGTCTGGCGGACCTCCGTTACGTGCGGGGCGGCCTCCGCGAGGGCCGGCCATACGTCGGTCCACGTGTATACGAACTCCCCGATCACCTGGACGGCGAGGGCGCGCTCAAGGATAGTGAGTTCGCGATCAGACGGCGGCAGGCTGCTGCCGTCGCCCCCGAGCATGGCATCCATGTAGGCGAACATCGGCGCCGCGTCCATCTGCCATATCAGTGGCGAGGCGTGGGCGTCGAACTGGCAGATGGCCATGATCGGTGCTTCAGGCAATGTGTCCAGGTACTCGTTGTAGGTCATCGCCGCCAGGCGGTCGACCGTGAAGCGTGCGGCGAGTCCCGTTGTCTCGGGGATGTAGCGGTGCAGCGCCCGGCCCAGGTTGGCGTAGTGCTCTTGCAGTTCCTTCAACTGGTCGGCCGAGAGGCTGTGTGCCTGGCGGAAGTCGTAGGGCGCGGGCCTCTGGGACTCAGGCATGATGGGTTCGGGCTCCTATTCCACGTACTCAACGTCGCCGGGTTCGAGGGAAAGCTCTCCGGCGCCCTCCAGGGCGCGGGCGACCTGCACGATCTCCAGTTGGGCCCGCTCGGCGTCCGTGGCGGGCACGGCTCCGAGCAGGTCCATCTCCTCTCTGAGAACCGCGCTTGCCCTCTGCGAGAGGTTGCTGAAGACCACTCCCCGCATCACCTCGGGCACGCCCTTGACAGCCAGCGCGAGGTCTGACGTCTGCGTATTCCTGAGCACCGCCTGCAGACTAGCTGTGGGCAGCTTGAGCAGGTCCGTGAATTTGAAGATCAACTGCTCGATCGCAGTGCCCAGTTCGCCCGAGCGGGTCTTCACCTCGTTGATGACGCGCTGAGCGACCTTCCGGTTGAACTGCTGAATGACTTCCGCGACGAACTGCACGTTGGCGTCGGCTGAATCCCCCCCGGTAGCGGTGACCTTCATCAGAGAGTTGGTGACCCGGGCAAAGGCCTTCAGCGCGCCTGCCGTCGGCGGGTTGGGGTTGGCCATCCGATAGACGACTTCCTCACGCGTCCCATCCGGCATGACCGTCAGGAGTTTCGCGCAGTTGGCGGGCGACAGATGCCTGGCGATAAGCGCGATTGCCTGGGGCGTTTCTCCGCTGATGGCGCGCCAGATGAGATTGGGGTCGGCCTTGTCCAGCAGCGCGAGGCGTTCGAAGGACGATTCTGATGCTTCGTCAGACAGCTCGCTGACGCCCCCGCGGAGGCCGAGCACTTTCTCCCTAAGGCTTCGCGCGAGCGCTCCGGCGTTGCTGTCGGAGCCGTTGATCCGAGCCGCGACCTCCCGGGCGGCGTTCGTCCGCTCCTGAGACGGCACATCACCGAGGTTCCCGAGCACGCGGATTATCCGCCGAGCCGTCAAGGGGTCGATCCGCCGGCACACCTCGGCCGCCTCGTCACTCCCGAGCATCGTGAGGACGACGGCGGCTCTCCGCAGACCCGGGCAGAATTCGGCAGTTTCCTCGTCTAGTGGCGTATCGCTGATCACGGTCTCTACACTCGCTCCTGAAGCGGGTCCCGTGGGTCCAGAGGCGCGCACACGCAGGCCCACAACGGCCTGTGTTGGCGCCCCTACGGTCGCGTCGAAGCATTCATCGGCGCTGGGATTGGTGACTTAAGTCGTTGGCCGGCGTGGCGCCCCGTGACGGCTGTAAAAAGCCCGTTGCGCCGCCGCCCTAAAGTCAGGCATCCGCGGTACCGTAATCAAACCCATGACCGTTCATACTTCGCAGCGACAACGGGAGAAACACACATGTGCCCAATAGCCCCGTCGTGTGGCAGCAGCAGGGATACTGTGCTGAGGCGCATCCCGCCGTTCCCGACAGCCCTCGTGGCGATCCTGCATAGCTGCGCGTCGGAAAACCCCGATGTGTCGGAGATCGCTCGGGCTGTCTCGATGGAGGAGGTACTGGCCGCCAGCGTGGTCCGGGCAGCGAACGCCGCGACTCTTGCGCCCGTGCACACGGTCGATAATGTGTTGGAGGCGGTTTCCCGCTTGGGCACGACGGCGATTCGTGGGATGGCTTCTGCCTACTTTCTGGGCAACACGTTCTCATCCGCCTTCTTGCAGTCGGGGCTGGACCGCCAGAGTCTGTGGCGGCACAACTTGGCCGTCGCGGCGGCGAGCACCGGAGCCGCCGGGCCGGGGCTCGAGCGCGCCAATGCGTACTTCGCCGGCCTCATGCATGATGTCGGCACGCTGATCCTGGCGGCCGAACTGGGTGCCGCGTACGCGGACATCATCAACGAGGCGCTGTGTAGTGACCGGGAACTGCACTTGGTGGAGGCCGAGAAGCTTGGGGTCGACCACGCCGAGATGGGAGCCGATGCCGCGGAACAGTGGAATTTCTCGCCGGAGAATGTTGAGGCGATCCGCCGCCATCACCAAGTCCTCGGAGCGGGGCTACTGCCCCCGCTGGCCTCGCATGTGCTCGTGGGCAACCAGGTGGCGAACGACATGGGCTTTCGCGTGACGAAGGTCCATGCTGATAGCCGCTCCGCCGGCGTGTCGAACATGGCCGCCAGCATCGGCGCAGGGATCATGTCCCGCGCGCGCTGGGCGCTGACGAACGAAATGCCGCGCATCGAGGCGATGCTGAGCGCGATGACGTAGGCTCCGGATCGGAGACATCGGTCCTGTCTGCGGACAAAAGGTGGAAAACGTGTAAAAAGGCTAAAGTCATCACATAAAAGGCCGATATTGACCCTGCACAGTCTCGATCGCGCAGT
>JALGSS010000085.1 GCA_029821745.1 Candidatus Zipacnadia bacterium | reverse complement strand
GGGTAAGGCGATTGCGCAAACCACCAGAGCCACTATGAATCCGGCATTCATCGGCGTCGCTCCCTACGCTTGTCGATGGATGTCTCGATCACTCCGGCGCTACCGGCCACGTGGTGGGCGACCTCGGCTCCTCAACCGGTCACATATCAGCGTCATCCTCGAGTCGCCCACGTATGCACCCGATCAGCTTCCGAGACTGCGTCAGGTCTTGGCCAGTGGGCACGCCGTCCCACGTGCCCCAGCGGACCCGTCGAGGGATGAAGAAGAGGGCCGCCCGCAGGTCCTCGACGGTCACGCTCTCGGGGGCATCGTCCCGGTGCCCGATGGCTCCGATGACGTCCTCATGCAGTTGGCGACACGACCCGGTCGGATCGCCGGGGTGGTAGCGCGGCTCCGCATACTCGTACCCGTTGAACAAGAGCGCGAACCTCTGGATCGTGTCCCAGTCCGCGTCCGGCCCGGGCACATCGGTGGGTCTCAGGTTCTGAGAGCTGTTCTCACTGGCCACCGACAACCACCCCTTCCTCAGTTCCTTGGCCAGTGAGTGAGATAATTCCTCCGCACCGCGGCCCGTACGCCCAATCGCTCTCCCACTCCGCCGGCGACCGTGGCGGCGTGCCATCGTCAAGTCACGTCGGCGGAGTTCTGCGGTGGGGGCGTGGTCCTCTTAGGGCGGCGGAACAGCCCTGCTACTCGGGCTGGAGCCCGACGGCCGAGGCCTCGTCCGGCAACTCGGCCAACACCCTGACAGAGATGGCAACCTGACGATGGGCGAAGATGTGGCGCTTCCCCCTGCTTCTGTCAGACCTCATGCCCACTCACGGCCGGTGCCAACACCTTCATCACCCACGCTCTGGGACACCCGAACGCATGGGCGGCATGGCCTGATCCGGAGGAAACCGGTTGTCCCCCGGGGCGGGGACCTGACCGCCAACGCCTGCACGGCGCCCAGCGGTCACGTGAAGGTAGCCGTCCTGGATGCGGCGTTCGATCCCGTTGCCAAACTGCACGATCGGGGACGCCGTGCCCATGACCGGCGACCAGCTCTCTGGGAAGGTCCGCTCGCGCGAGCGCGGAAAGCTGGATGAGTTGAGGGGTAAGTCGGTGATCCTGGAAGTGCAGGTGTGCGAGCGCGAGCTGTATGCGCTGCGATTCTCGTACCAGTCGCATCTGGGCGAGCATCTCCGCGGCCGGCTCTGAGACAGACGACAGACAACGGCATTCTCATGTCCACTCGGAAGCAGGTGCATGTGATGGGAGGACGCGCATTGCTCGAGATCATGTCTGCGTGTGTGCTGGCGCTTGCGTTGGCGAGTACGCTTCATGCCGCCGGCGAGCCAACGATAGACAGCATTGCTGTTGCCCCCTCTACCAGCGTTTCTGAGGAGACGCAGGTGACGGTGACCGTGAAGACCACGCCGGCACACCCGAATGATGTCCTGGGATACGTATTGTGGGGCAAGAACGGCACGTTCAGTGAATGGGCGCCACTGTACGCAACCAGCGCGGTCGAGTACTTCCCGCCGCCGCTTGTGACGGGGCCCGGGAAAGTGCGTGCTCTCTCCGAATGGAATGAATGGAAGGATGCGGACGGTATCCTCACATTCTCCGCCGACGCGCCGCCCGGGAAGTATGAGCTCGGCTGCGGAGTGACGGTCATGACCGGGCCGAACGAGAAAGCGCACTCCCGGTCAAGCTTCCACCTCACCATCACTCCCATCACTGCTTCAACGCAAGTGGAAACCACCGCAAAGATAGAGGACCCCCGCTTCGGTTTCGACATCGTCGTGGGGAAGGACGCGATCCCCAGCGAGCTGCACGCCGCAAGGGAGTTCCGGAGGTTCTTCGCCCGGGCCTCGGGCGTCGCACTCCCCGTCGTGACCGAAACCACGCGGCCCGGAATGCACATCTTCATCGGGCCCAGCGAAGCGCTGCAAGGAAGTAGTGTGGGCTTCACCGTGGACGACATGGGGCCCGAGGACCTGCGGATCGTGGTCCACGACAGCAACATCGCCATCGCGGGCGGCCGGCCTCGCGGGACGCTCTACGGCGTCTACACCTTCCTCGAGGACTATCTGGGAGTGCGCTTCCTCACCCACGATCACACGCACGTACCTCCTCTGGCGGCGTGGCCGGTCGAGGGCCCCATCGACAGGACCTACCATCCGCCGCTCGAGTTTCGAGAGAGTTCCTATCGCGAAATGTCCGCCAGCCCGGCCTTCGCCGCCAGGCTTCGCTGCAACACCATCCCGCGTCATGCGAAGTTCGGCGGGATCACGGGCAGGAGGCTCATCAACCATAGCTTCGCGTCGCAGATCCCCACCAAGACCTACGGCAAGGAGCATGCGGAGTACTACGCGCTGGTGGACGGCAAGCGACTGGGAACAGTGCCTAACGATATGGATTGGCGCTATACTCAGCCGTGTCTGGCGAATCCAAGTGTCCTGCGGATCGTCACCGATTCGGTCCTGGCTCAGATCAAAGCGGATCCGAAGTTGAGCAACGTCTCCGTCTCGCAGAACGACAATCACAGCTACTGCCGCTGCCCGAAGTGTGCGGCAATCGACGAACGCGAAGGCACGCCGATGGGGTCGCTGCTGACCTTCGTCAACACCGTGGCCGACGAGGTGGCCAAGTCGTATCCTGACGTTAAAGTCGGGACGCTGGCCTACGCATACTCGCGCAAGCCCCCCAAGACCATCAAACCCAGGCCGAACGTCCAGATCCAGCTCTGTGCCCTCGAAGCTGGCGTTACCAAGCCCATCGCGGACCCGCAATCCCAGCGGAATGCGGCGTTCCGCGAGTGCCTCGAGGCGTGGGGCCGCATCTGCGACGACATCTGCATATGGTACTACAACGTCAACTTCTACGATTACCACTTGCCGAACCCCAATCTGCGTGTGCTGGGGCCGAACGTGCGCTTCTTCGTGGCCAACGGCGTCCGGGGGATTCTCATGCAGGCCGCGTACACCTCAATCGGTACGGAGTTCTCCGATCTGAGGAACTATGTCACCAGCATGCTGCTGTGGAATCCCGAGCTCAGCGGGGAGCAACTCATCGACGAGTTCCTGGACCTTCACTACGGCAAGGCCGCACCGCCCATCCGGCGGTTCATCGACCTCACCCACGACACTGTCGAGGCCAAGGGGCTGGACACGCCCTTTGGCGGCAAGTGGGAGCAGTTCGGCATTGACGATTCCATCGTGAAGGCGGGTCTCGAGGCCTTCGACGAGGCCCTCGGCTTGACGGACGACGAGATCCTCCGGGCGCGGGTGGAGAAGGCGTCCATCTGCGCGTACCGCATGGCCATCGAGGACGCTTACACGTGGGACGACAAGAAGGGCCCCCTGCCGCCCGACATAGCCGCTGCAACCCGGCCCTATGTGAGGCGTCTGTTCGAGCTGTGCGACAAGTACGGGGTGACCAACATGACGGAAGGCCTCACGATCGACAAACGACAGGACCCGAACCGACCCTTCCCCGGCTACCGGCGGATCCTCCGGGAGCGGTTCGGCCTGGAAGAGGGCGAGCCGTTCTAGCCTCGAACGGAGGCACACCAGAGACTTCATACGTTGACCTCGAAGAACCTCCTTTGGGGGTAGACAAGCGTCGAGCAAGAAGCTGCGGCTACTGACGGTCGGTCGCGCATGAAGCTGCGCTTACCTTGCGTGTTCAGAGCATGGGATGTAGGTTGCGTTGTTGAGCAGTGGCTGTTGGTCGGGTGAGCGTCGGCGCAGAGCATAGAAATGTATGGCATCATGATCCAGCGGAACTTCGCGCCGAACTAGACGGTCGGGCCATGCGGGGGTCTACGGCGGAAGTCTGCTCTGCCCGACACGACGGGAACGGCCTGGTTCGACGGAGTCGATGTGCAGGTGGCCCAGTAGCCGTGAGGGTCTTGAGTCGTCTCACACCAGGGAGCTCCCATGCGACGCACTCTGGCCGGGAGGGACCGCGAGCAGCTCTTCCTCATCTACTCCATCGACTGCCGGACACCAGAGAAGCCTGGTGAGGGAGGTGAAGATCCGCGGACTGCGCAACAGGCCGCTACACCGATCACGGCGGCAACAAGGTCGTGGACACCGGGCACGAGGTCGTCGTCGAGGTCAACGGAGAGACGATCCTGGCGGCGGTTTCAAAAGACTCCCGCCAGCCGGCCCGAGGCAACCCGCACTGGCTGTGCATCACGAGCGAGATGGACACAGGACGGATTGGTAAGCCGGACCGCTACGCCCTCACACTGGCGATCAACAAGACCATCCACGACAAGGTCGGCGGCTTCATCGTACGGAACGTGAACCTCAAACAGAGCCCAGGAGATATGCCATGACGCGAGATGCCCGCAGACCGAACATTGTGCTTGTCTTGACTGATGACCAGGGCCCGGGGGACTTGGGCTGCACTGGGAACCCGGTGGTCGAGACGCCGAATCTTGACGCCTTCCACGGGCAGGCCGTCCGGTTCACGAACTTCCACGTGGGACCGACCTGCGCCCCGACGCGATCCGGCCTGATGACCGGCCACTACGCCAACTCGACCGGCGTCTGGCACACGGTGGGCGGACGGTCCCTGTTGCGAGGCAATGAGGTGAGTATTGCCGACGTGTTCTCGGAAAACGGCTACGCCACCGGGCTCTTCGGCAAGTGGCATCTGGGCGACAACTACCCGTACCGTCCCCAGGACCGGGGGTTCCAGGAGTCGATTACCCACGGTGGTGGCGGGATCTCTCAGATGCCCGACTACTGGCAGAACGACTACTTTGACGACACGTACTCCGTGAACGGCGAGTTCCGCGAGTTTGAGGGCTACTGCACCGACGTCTGGTTCCGCGAGGGAATGGCCTTCATGGAGCGCCATGTCGACGAGCCGTTCCTGTGTCTCATCACCACCAATGCGCCCCATGGGCCCTTCAACGTGGACCCGAGCTACAGCGATCGTTACCGGGACCGTGCCTGCACACCGGACCGCGAGCGGTTCTACGGCATGATCACCAACATTGATGAGAACTTCGGGTTGCTCATGCGCAAGCTCGAGGACCTCGGGATCGCGGACGACACGATTCTGATCTTCATGACCGACAACGGCAGTGGCGGCGGCGTCGCGTGCGATAGCGAGCAGTTCATCGCAAACGGCCACAACGCCGGACTGCGCGGCGTGAAGGGGTCCGAGTATGACGGCGGACACCGTGTCCCCTTCTTCATCCGCTGGGCCAACGGGGACTTGGTGAGCCCTCGGGATGTAGACACGCTGACTTCCTTCGTCGACTTCATGCCCACCATGATGGACGTGTGCGGCATCGACGTCGACCACTACGACCAGCAAGTCAACTTCCACGGCAGAAGCCTGAAGCCGCTCCTGACGGAAGAAGAGCCCGTCTGGGCCGGCCGAGCAATAGCCACCGACTCGCAACGCTTGCCCAACCCCGTCAAGTG
The DNA here is from genome assembly GCA_029821745.1 of Candidatus Zipacnadia bacterium. Classification (GTDB taxonomy): domain Bacteria; phylum Armatimonadota; class Zipacnadia; order Zipacnadales; family JABUFB01; genus JALGSS01. The sequence continues at coordinate 6,911 of JALGSS010000085.1, read as the reverse complement.
GCGGAAATCCGCGGTCATGACCCAGGACTGGCGCCTCGTCAATGGTAGCGAATTGTATGACGCAACCACAGACAGGGAACAGCGGAATGACGTAGCCGATCAGCACCCGGATGTTGTTGAGAAGCTACGTGCCGAATATGAGGAGTGGTGGGCTCTTGTCAGCCGGCAGTTCGATGAGCCCATCCCCATCTCCATCGGAGCGGACCGGGAGCCGGAAACGTGTCTTCGATCTCACGATTGGCGTCACCCTGAGGACCCCAAACCCACCGATCCCCGTGTGGCCGAGGACAACGGCTACTTGGCCTTCCACCAGGGCCAAATCAGGCAGGGAGACGGAGGAAACGGGTATCTGGAGATCATGGTGGAGACCTCCGGCACGTACCACGTCGAACTGCGCCGCTGGCCCAAGGAGGAGGACCGGGCAATCACAGAGGGTATCGAGGAATCGGACGACGGCTGGCGCTCGGACATCCTCGGCGACTACCGGTTCTTCTACTCCGGTGGAAAGGCCATGCCGTTCACGGAGGCCACCCTCAAGATCGGCGACCAAGAGTGGACTAAACCCGTAGCGCCGTCAGACAAGGGCATTGCGTTCGAGGTCGAGCTGGCCCAGGGCGTCACGACTCTGGTCAGTACGTTCAGCGGTCCCGGCGAGCTGACTCGCGGCGCCTACTATGTCTACGTCAGGAAGCTGCCGGACTGATCGTAAGGCGTCATGTGCCCACCTGCGCAGAGCAGATGGTAAGTCGCACCAGCAGCCAGACGAGAGGACTGCATGAGTCGCCGGAGCATGCGATGAAGATGCTACGCCCTATCGACGGGCCGGCAGCGGTCAACGCGAAAAAGCGGCTGGATACGCCCCGCGTTGGTCACCCTCTCGGAGCTGTAACGCCGTCTCTCGGATTCAGTCCGGATTGCTGCCCGGGCCCTTGTGTAGCCCTCCCTCGCTACTCGGACCCGGTCGAACGTGACGTGGTCCAGCAGCACATTCTGGCAGGCGGTGAAATGTAGCGCGGTGCTATAGTCCTTCAACACCGGCGCACGGTGCACGAAGGTCAAGTCGCGAACGACGATGTTCCGCAGCATCGGCACGCGGCACCCGGAGGCGTTGGCCTCCGAGTGCAGCCGGTCGACCACGAACCCCTCAACATAGGCGCGCCGGTTCGCCGCATCCCAATGATGCACGCAATGCAGTTCCATCGGGTGCTGCCCCGAACCGTGACCATAGTGAGGGATGACGCCCGTCACAGGCCGCTCGTGAACGCGATCGTCCACGGGTTCTTGAGCACCGTACGCTCAGCGCCGGCACCCTCGATGGTGACAGGGCCCTGGAGGGTAGTGCTGAAGCCTTCGAGGTCGAAGACGCCCGGCGCAATCGAGATCGAGCCACCACGCTCCGCCACAGACAGGAGCGCCTTCTGCACCGTCTGGAACGGCTTCTCCCGGGTGCCCGGGCTAGCGTCATCGCCCGGCGGCGCGACGTGGTACGCCGGCTGGGGCGCGGCCCACGCGCAGATGACCAGCAGACAGATTGTGGCCTGTGAAGCGATCACGACAGTCGGTCTACTCACGATGATCACTCCTCTGGTGTCAGCCGAAGGCAAGACCAGTTCACTTGCCCTCGCGAGTCAATTAATCTGCACGCCTGCAAACCGCGCCGAAAGTGCACAGCGGGGCAGCAGTACCACGGCCTTCGCCGCTGCGCATGATGGATTGCGCCGGCGATCACGGGGTCATTTCCGGATCAGGCGCGCTTCTCCCCACCAGGCGTAGTCGTTGCGAATGCCGTCCCCGCCGTCGGTGACAACCAGATTCAGTTCGGTGGCTCCCTTGACGTCCACGGCGACGGGCAATACCGGTTCACCGGCATGGTACACCGGGCTTCGGTAGGCCTCCTTGCCGTCCACGTTGACGACGAACTGCACGGAAGTGTCCGCGCTGGCATTGCCCACTCCGGCTGCCGCTGCGAACAGACGGTACTCCCCGCCCAGGGAATAGGTGAAGCTGGAGGTCGCCTGCGCGTATAGTGACTTCGGGTACACACGTCCTTCCCACGCGTAGGATGTGATGAGCTTCACATCTCCATTGAGTTCCGCCCATTCCTTGCCGGCGGGCATCCAGCCGGGCTTGATCGCCGTGGGCTCCAGATCAACCAGGTAGACTGTGTCGGCAGGCTTCGCGCCACGTACCTCCGGCGGGAACCAGGCCTCCCAGTCCGGGACGATGCTGACGCGCTCCGGCTGATACTCCTCCGTCTCTTCCCCCATGACCTCCAGTTCGACCACCCGCGCGCCGCTCATGGCCGAGTTGCGCAGGACGGTCAGGCGGACATAACGGGCCTCCACCGGCTCGAACCACCGCTCAGTCCCCTCCCGGCGCACCGGGTCTTCGTTCCGGCTCTCGTCAATCACGGTCTGCCAGTTCTCGCCATCCACGGACGCCTCGATCACGTACTTGTAGACCCGAAGGCGCGTCTGCAGGCTCTCATGATCCCACCAGTGGAAGAGCACGGACACGTGGTCGATGGCCCTGGGCTCCCCGAGGTCCACGCGGAGCCACTGGGGCATATCGAAGACATAATGACGCTTCGGGTCGGTGTCGGACCACCAGTAGTCCCAGCGGCCCCGGTTCCCGTTTACTGCCTTCTCTGCGTCGCAGCCCTTCAGCGCCGAGGAGCACGTGACAGGCTGATTGAGAGCGTAGTTGACGAAGCGCGTGCACGGTGGAAGCGTGACTTCTCCGGGTTGGAGTTCGTACACGCGGATCTCGCCGCCGTGGATCGTCTCGGAGATGATCGCCTGCCCCTCCTCGATTCTCCAGTGCACGTCGCGGTCCCGGTACCACTCGATTACGTCGCCGACGGGAGTGCGGCAGATCAACTGGAACGGGACTTCGCGGAGCGGATAGGTCGCGTGCACCTTGGCCGTGCCAAGCGTCTTCGGAACGATGGTCTCACGGGCGCAGGAGTAGTTGTAGACGGTCACGACCCACCCGCCACCCTTCCTCGCAACGCTCCACGACAAGTCTGCGCGATCCTCTTCCCGGCATCGGAACTCCACAGGCGCGACGGCGGTGGCAAGATGCTCGAGCAGGTGCGGAACGAACTTGAGGAGGTCCTTCCGAGTGAAACGGCGGCCCCGCAAGTCCTTGCCTTCGCGGACCTCGGCGGCAACGCTGTAGTGTGGGAGAAGCACGACAACGTGACCCTCGCCGAAGTGATTGATGGTGGCGACGGGTCGCCCGTTCACGTCGCGGATCAGCGGCATCGCGTTGGCGAGGGTCACTTCGTGCAGAGCGTAGGGCTCCTCGTCGAACTGCCGCCCGTCGAGTTCACACACTGTGTCCGCCCCGGGAACCGTCGTCTCGGACACCACGACCCCGGTCATCTCAACGGGAAGTTGATCACGGATGTCCGGGCCGTTGACGACCAGCACTCCACCCTTGCGCACGTGTTGAGTGACGGTCCGCGCGAATGCTCCCGTGAAACGCATCCCGCCCAGAGCGATGAGCGCCTTGTAGTTCTCGAAGCACGTGCTGTCGGCGGGCCTGTCGGGAGCGTTCGGCTGGAGGATGTCCCAAATCTCGCCGAGGGGCGCTGTGCGCGAGTACCCGCCGGCGTCCGGAGCGTGCCGGTGCTCCGGGAAGATGGCCTCGAGCAGCCCCTCGTTGAAGTAGTCGGCATCATCATTCGGCAGGTTGTGGCCGAAGTAGGTCACCCCGTGGGATGGGAAGGAGCGGGTGTAGTCGAGCATCAGGCCAATGGGAGTCAACTTCTCGCCGCGGTCCGGATGCCGGTCGGCGAAGTCGAGCATGTCCGTGTAGATGTGGCCGAGGGTGGACAGCTCAAACCAGCCGTCTCCCTCAATGTCCTGGATGGCGCTCCCTGGCAGTCCCTCGTTGACGTAGTAGCTGGCTCCCTCAAGATAGGGGCGGTAGAGGTAGTACCAGATGTGAGGCAGCGGGAGGCCCCACTCGTCGCCACGGGTGGAGAACCAGGCGCGCTCGGGGTACATGTAGGCTTCGGTCGGTTCATGCCCCCGCCACACGAAGAGGAACTTGTCGCCGCCGAATTGCCGGCTCATTCCCCTCAGCCGCGCGAAAGAGAATGCGTCGGCGCCTTTCTCTCCAACCGCGATGGTCGCCGGCAGTCCCGCCATGTGGTATGCCCCGACGTACATGCCCCAGGGCATGCAGCGGCCGATGGGGCGGTAGAACTCCTCGCAGTACACATCTGAGAGACGCCTGAGTTCGGGGCGTGTCCACTCATGCTCCAGATCGCGAACGAAGGGCAGCTCCTGCCCCAAACGCGGGATGAGTTCGTCCCCAAAGAACCGGACGGCGATCTCGGGATCCCACAGGTGCATGGACGATCCCACCCAGCGCTCCCCGGTCTTCAAGTAGTGGAAGACGGGCTCCAACCTGTACACAGTCTCGGGCTGGCCATCGCCGATCCATTGGTCGCCGAAGACCTCCAGCAAGGCGTCCGTGGGCGGCGGATTGCCCTGAAAACGGTGGTAGAAGATCGTGTGGATGGGCCAGCCCTTGTCCAAGAAGCTCTCGACCATCCGGCGCATGGGGGCATTCGGTGCGAGTTTGCCTCGCTCCTCGGAGAGGAAGTACTTGATATAGCTGTAGTTGATATGCCCCGGAATCACGCGGTCCAGAAGTCCCACCTGGCGCAGCCTGTCCAGGTACTTGTCCTGTAACCACAGGTAGGGGCCCTGGGCGGCGGCGTAGAATGGCCTCGGGCCGATCTGCCGGACACGCGCGCACTCGTTCAATGTCCACTCGGTGGCCGGAGACACCAGAGGCGGGGTTGCCGCAAGGTCAAGATCGTGAGATGGAGCCATGCCCCCGAACAGAGCTGTCTGGGCGAGGCACAGCGCGAGGGAGACGGTCACAGCCCGACACGCGATCGCGTTCAGGTTCACTGCCTGCGACCTCCCTGGAACGAGCTGGGTGCATCACATCGCCGGTCTGCCGACGCCCTCCCACATCGGCGAGTGTCGGCAGACTCACATCCTCAGACGTCGCATGCTGCGGGTGCTCCCGGAGCGCTTTGATGGCGAGGGCGGCGAAGATGACGTTGTGGCCCGACTGGCGGAGTGCGTCGATGTTGCCTGACAGCGCCTCGGCGATTGCGTGCGTAGGCTCCGGGTGCGACGGGGCGTCGGGGAACGGCTCGAGCAGTTCAGCGACCGTCATACCCACCGCGTCGGGGTCAAACCACGATTCCTCGCCCGCGATGATCCGGTCCAGCTCGCTCTCTATCCCTGAGTGGACTCGGGCGTCGAGGTCGCGGTGAACGTCAGCGAAGCAACACCCAGCGACCAACGCGGCCCCCGGGTGGCCGGCCATGGTGTTGGCCCTCCACGCACGAGCCATCGCGGATAGGCCACCGATCATGGGATCATCCACGTGCTTGAGCCGGAATCGTCACGATTGGCCTTCGTCCTCCGGGCACTCATGGAACTGTCGACCATTCGTTGCACTGCTTCGTCGGCGAGGCGTCGGAGACCTCCACATGCGACAGCCGGGGTGGGAAACAGCACGCGCTGCCGCCCACCCGCAGGGCCTATCGGCTTCACCAATTCCTGCGCCTGGAACAACCGTCCGTATAGCTTCCAGCCGAACACCGCAGCCTTCAACAACAGCGGCATCACGGATATCGGCGGCGCCGAACTCATCCCCGACCTTGGTGGGCTCTACCACCACTCCGGGAAGGGCCGGGAGGGATATCGACCTGCGCGACATGGCGCCCTTCTCGGAAACTCAGTATCGTGGAAAGAGCGTCACAAGGCCGGGATCAGCGCCTCGATTGGACTGGCGCACCGTTGAAGGTCATCTGACGGTGGAAGATGGCTGCCTACAGGAGCACATACGGGCAGGCCGGTGACCGGCCGAATGTCTCTCGACACTTAAGAGCCCCCTGTCCGACTTCAGTTGGACAAGCGCTCAAGCGCCTGCGCGATCTCATGTCTACGGGCCTCAATGGGCGCGGGATCTGTCGTGTACGTTGTGAGCGACTCTGAGATGCCGCAGGCAACTCGTCGCCCCGCTCTTCGAGCAGACGCTTCAACATCGCCAGGTACTCGAAGTCCTCCATGCCGTCGCGCAAAGCCTCCCAGCGGATGCTCGACACAGGGCCCTCCAGGACTGGCCCCTCCTGGGTGCCGGTCGCCCTCTCGGGCGGGTACATGAACCGCCCGTCGCCGACGTTCCAGCGGCGCTTCTCTCCCGGCTTCGTGCCGTAGCCGCGAACCCAGCTCATTGAGTCCTCGTACGGGTTCTGGAGCGAGTTGGGATAGGCCGCCGGACTGTGCCAGTAGAGGCTCTGCCAGATGAGTATCCCGTCAACGTTCTCCTGCCAGGTCTGCCAAAGCCACACGCGCATGTCCGTGGCGGGACGGTCGATGAAATTGGCGATATAGGGGGCCTTCGGGGAGCAGCAGATGTACCAGAGATATGCATCGCCCGCCGCTTGACGCTCAGCCGCGAGAGTCGGCTTGTGCGAGGACAGAACCGGGCACCAGTAGTCCACGTAGCCCACGAAGGCATCGGCCGCACCGAGGTGCATGGGCACCATCCGGCGCAGACCGGGGAAGTTCTCCTTCAGGAAGCGCAGTTGCTCGACCACGAACTCATAGTCTTTCTCTGCGGGCTCATCGAAGGGATAGCACACGGCTCTCCTGAGAAGACCGCGTTCAGCCAGGTGTTGTCGGGCGGCTCCGCACCATGTCCGGAAGAGAGCGAGGTGCTCGGGCGTGCCCATCCCATACCCCAAGAGTGAACCTTCAGCCCGCGCATAGAAGGTGCCGCTTCCCAGTCCCGGCACTCTGAACACGAAGGAGTTCAAATGGTACTCCTCGACGGCCCTCTTCATCGCTGCATCCCAGCCGGTCCAGTCGAAG
>JALGSS010000976.1 GCA_029821745.1 Candidatus Zipacnadia bacterium | reverse complement strand
TGGATGCTGATGGGCTTCGAGGCCTTCAGCTTCGCGCTAATGGACCAGCCGGATTTGGCCGCCCGGATGATCGACCGCACGGGCAGCATCTACTTCGAGTATCTGCGCCGGGCTTTGGAGTATGATCGCATCCAGCTCGTGTGGCTCGGCGACGACCTCGCCCACTCCACGGGCCTGATGCTATCCCCGCGCTTCTTCCGGGAGCGGCTCTTCCCGTGGTATGCGCGCATTGCTGAACTGTGCCGCAGCTTCGACCCGCCGAAGGCCTTCGTGTTTCACTCCGACGGGAAGCTGTGGGAGGTCATGGACGACCTCATTGACACCGGCATCCATGCGCTGCATCCCATCGAGCCCAAAGCCATGGATATCGTTGAGGTCAAGCAGCATTGCACGGGCAAGGTCTGTTTGATCGGCAACATCGACCTGGGCTACACACTCACCCGTGGCACACCGGAAGAAGTGCGCGAGGAGGTCCGCGAGCGCATCGCCACCTGCGGGCCCGGCGGCGGATATGTGGTGAGCAGCGCCAATAGCGTCACGGAGTATGTGCCGCTGGAGAACTACAAGGCCATGCTGGCGGCGGTGGAGGAATTCGGGGAGTATCCGCTTCAGGTGTGAGGGGACGACAAGAGGGTTGCGTCGAAGAAGGGCAACCATGGGCACGGGGCATCGCGTCGTGTGCGAAGAGGCCCCGTGCAGGGCGTCTGACAGGCTCCGTGGGGCCCCGTCACACACACCGTGACACCCCACGGCCATGCGTTATTGGTTTTTCAACACAACCAGAGCAGGGCCGTTCTGCCATGCTACGCACGACCGTGGGGCCCCGCCGATTGTGCGGCATCGGCACCCCACGGCTAGTCTGCATTTCGCAGTTCCGCCATGCTACGGGCGACCGTGGGGCCCCGCGGATTGTGCGGCATCGGCACCCCACAGCCAGTGTGCGTTTGGCGGCGCAGCCCTTCAGGACGACGCTCCCCAGCCGACAGCATTCCCCGTCAGCGTAGCAGTCTCAGGTCGTGAATCGACCACCACAGTCCACCCGCGCATCCCTCGGGACCCGTCTGCGTGATCCTCAGGTGCCGCAAGGTGGTCGGCTCGATGATGATCGAGGTGACACCCGAGCTCTGAGCCGATGCGGCATCCGGGCAGTCGGCAAGGGTCCGCCACGTCTCGCCATCGTCAGACACTTCGAGCTTCAGGCCGCGAGGGTAGTCTCCGGGTGAGTTGGCTGAATCCAGGACAATCTGGGAGACCTCCTGGGCCTCGCCCAGATCGACGGAGAACCACATACCGGGCCCCATCGGGACGCCACTCGACCAGCGCGTGCCGGCATCATCGTCGATGGCGTTCGCAGGGCCCTCTCCGGGATGGCTCGCAGACGCCTTCCATCCGTCACGCGCGATCGGTTCCCGCTTCACTTGCATGCCAGAGGGATCGACCAGCAGGCCCTTGAGCGGCCTGCCCTTGTCGTCCACCAGGCGTGCGCAGAGGCCCCATTCTCCCGAGCCTTGGCTGACCTTGAACAGGAGGAAATTCCAGCCCTCGCTGAGCATGACCCCGGGTACCTTGTCACTGTCGGGCGTCACCGGCCGCACGACGGGATTGTCATGGATCAGCGCCCCGTTCAGCCACACCTTGACCTGGTCGTCGCTGCCCAGCCACAGATTGCCTGTTGTCTCACGCTTCGCTTTGATCCAGGTCCCCGCGTAAACGGCGCTGTTCTCGCGCTCCCCGAACAGCTCCTTGCCCGCGAAGTCGATGATTGGCCCGCGTGAACGGAACTGGCCCCAGATCCGGTTCCCGCTGATCGTGCCGGCCTCAGGCCGCACGGTTGCTTCCCCCTGGATGAAGTCCTCCGAGTGCGGTGTCTCATCATCAAAGAGCCCGCACAGCAGCCACGTGGTGATGAAGCCGTCGGGATCGACATTGAAGGGCGTGAGGTCCACATCGGCGGGCTTCCCGCGCCGCAACGGCACGGCGTATGAAGTGAGAAGCTGGTTGTAGAAGCGCATCGACTTGGGGTTCATGGGGTCCAGGCGGACCTGCGACACGGCAAGCGTCGCCTTCCCGCACGGGACCTGCAAGAGCCCCGTCTGCGGCTCGAAAGGCTCGCGCTC
>JALGSS010000975.1 GCA_029821745.1 Candidatus Zipacnadia bacterium | reverse complement strand
CCGGGCGTCGGTGGATGCATAGGACCACGAATGGGGCTTGAAGCCGCATGCGGTCTCATACACCTGCCGGACGAACCGGGCGCAGTACCCTCCCTGATTGAGGCTGAAGGATTGTGCGCTCTCGCTCCGGCCGAGGGTCACCGATGAGCGGCCCTTCGCGCTCTCCTCGGCTGCCTCGAGGGCGTGCTTCACGACCTTGCCGATGATCTGCTCCGTGTAGAACTTGTCTGGCATGAGATATGTCCCCCTTCGGTGGTGTGTCGAACTGGGGGGATTATGCGGGGGTGAATCTTGGCGAGTCTTTGGCGGGAGACGCCGGATAGCGGCCCTCACTCTTGTATTGTTCTTGGTGGAGGTGACACGGCCCGGATGTTGAGTCCGGGCCGTGCGGGTGGGAGATTGCTCACAGGGCCGTCATCACCGCCATGCGCTCACGAGGCCTTCGGGCGCGTGTTGGCCCGGCGGATGCGCTCGTAGACACCCCGCCAAAGCCATGCGCAACCCGCGGCGATCGCCGCTCCGACGAGGTGGTTGCCCCCCTTCCAGCCGATCCACCACCCGAGGAGCGTCAGGCCAAACAGCCCCACCAGGAACGCCCCGAGCACCCACGGCTCCCCCAGCGACCATAGCCAGAACCTGTCCACGAGACCCGCGAAGTCCATGGTCAGAACAGGTCCGCGAGATCGACGTTCCACCCGTACGCGAATCCGGCGGAGGCCTCGAAGTCGTCCTCCTTCCAGATCACCGCGAACAGCCGGGCCCCATCATCCACTTCCGCGCGCTTCAGGGATATGCTCGCGCCAAGGGCGTTCTGGCCCTCCACCAGCACCCAGTCGGCGAACAGACGACGCCCGCCGAGCAAGGGACTGAGCAGCGGCCAGCCATCGGGGATGACACCCACTTGCATGGCGACCCCCGCGCCGAACTGCAGCGAGAGGTCCGGCAGGATCGGCTTGTACGCGCGGGCTTCCAGCCTCCCGAAGCCCGTGTCCAGCGGGTCAGGCGCCGGGGCTCCGTCGTCGGCAAAGATCGGCAGCGCACACAGCGCCACGCAGGATACCATCAGCAACCTTTTCACACTCATCACTCCGTTTCCAGTCTCAGTCAGCCAAGGTGCGTGCGTCTACGTCGATACGGCTCGATGTGTGGTTGATCCCCCCTTCACGCGCTTTGTGATGCGGGGGAATTATGGGGGCAAGACGGTCCGGAAGTCCTTGGCCGGGGATGGTGTTCGGAGTATCCTGCGTTGTATTACTCTTGTCTCGTGTCGGGAAGTCGGCCCACAGGGGAGATGCAAGATGAGCCGATCCGTTCGCATTGCCACGTGCCAGCCCCTCGCGCCCGTCGACGGCCGCGCGCAAGCGGAGATCGAGCTGTCTGCATTGGACCTGCTCGCCCAGGCGGGTGAGATGGGCGCCGACATCGCCTGCCTGCCCGAGTGTCTGAACACAGTGGCGCTCGCGCTGGGCGAAGTCGCCCCGATCCTGGACGCCTCCGCCGAACGCCTCCTGGATGAGACGTCGGCAAGCTGCAGCAAGCACGGGATGTACGCGGTCCTGCCCTTGATCCACCGGCGGGAGGGCGTGCTGAGGAACTCAGCCTTCATCATCGGACGCGGGGGAGAAATGTGCGGGGTCTACCACAAGGTGCATCTGACGCGCCCGGAGCTCGACGATGCGGGGCTCAATCCCGGCGACGAGTACCCCGTGTTCGACCTGGACTTCGGGCGGATCGGGATCACTATCTGCTATGACGTGTGCTTCCCCGAGCCGGCGCGGATCCTGGCGCTGAGCGGGGCCGAGATCATCTTCTGCCCGTCACTGCAGCGGGGATACACTCAGACGCATCTGGAGCTTCAGGTGCGCTCCCGGGCGTATGATAACTTCGTCCACTTCGTGCGGAGCAGCTACGGCACGGACCCCGGAGACGTGTGGCAGCCCGGGGTGATGGTGGGGAAGAGCTGCATCTGCGGGCCGGACGGGACGATCCTCGCGGACCTGGGGCGGTTCACGGGTGTCGTGATGCGGGAGATCGACCTGGACGCGGCGGAGCTGGGCTACCGGACCTTCGGCGGCGAAACGGGTGTCCTGCGGGACATGCGACTGGCCGACCGGCGCCCG
>JALGSS010000974.1 GCA_029821745.1 Candidatus Zipacnadia bacterium | reverse complement strand
ATGGAGCGCGGTGCGCTGGTCCTGCTTGATGGTCTGGACGAGGTGCCGGATGCGAAGCAGCGTCGCCTGCAGGTGAAAGCTGCGGTCGAGGGATTCGTGTCCGGTTACCCGCGCTGTCGCTTCCTGGTGACCAGCCGCATCTACGCCTACCAGCGCCAGGCCTGGAAGTTGCGGGGATTCACGGATGCGACGCTGGCGCCCTTCACTCCGGAACAGATTATGTCATTCGTGGACCGTTGGTATGCCCACATTGGCGTGGTACGTCACTGGAACGCTGCCCACGCGCAGGGACAGGCCGTGCTCCTGAAGACGGCGATTGAGCGCAGTGAACGGCTCACGGAGCTGGCGGCGCGTCCGCTGTTGCTCACGTTGATGGCGTCGCTGCACGCCTGGCGCGGTGGCAGCCTGCCGGAGAAGCGCGAGCAGCTCTATGCTGAAGCCGTGGACCTGCTTCTGGACCAATGGGAGGGGCACAAGGTGGTGCGCGACGCAGAGGGGCATCCCCTGGTGCAGCAGCGAAGTCTGGCTGAGTGGCTGCGGGTGGATCGTGCTGACGTGCGCGCAGAGCTCGAACGGCTCGCCTTCGAGGCCCATAGGGATCAGGCGGATCTTGAGGGGACGGCGGACATCGAGCAGGGCGCCCTTGTCGGCGCGCTGCTGGCCGTGGCCCGCAATCCGGAGGTGCACGCTAACCCGCTGGAGCTGGAGGACTACCTCTGCAACCGGGCCGGCCTTTTGGTGGCCCGGGGGGACGACATTTACGCCTTTCCTCACCGCACTTTTCAAGAGTATCTTGCGGCGTGCTACCTGACTGACCACGGCTTTCCAAGGTCGGTGGCAGAGCTGGTCAGGGACGACGTCCAACGCTGGCGCGAGGTGGTGTTGTTGACGGGGGCGAAGGCCGCAGGGGGAAGTCTCTCCAGTGCCTGGACCTTGGCCGAAGCGCTCTGTCCGCGGCGCGTGACTGAGACATCCGACACGGAAAACGCGAGCTGGGGTGCGCTGCTGGCCGCGCAGGTCTTGGTCGGGAACCTGGGTTCCTGCCTGAAAGGGGTAGACGAATGGGATGCGCCCAAACTGGAGCGCGTTCGCCTGTGGCTGCGTGCCATTGTCGAGCGCGGTTGGCTCCCCCCGGTGGATCGCGCCGCGGCGGGCAATGCGCTGGCGACGTTGGGCGACGACCGGGACTTCGATGCACTGGTCGAGGTGCCGGAGGGGGCGTTCTGGATGGGGTCCGATGATAGCAGCTACGGTGACGAGAAGCCCCGGCACGAGGTCCGGCTGGCGGCATTCAGGATCGGCAAGTACCCCGTGACGGTGGGCCAGTTCCGTGCCTTTGTTGACCAGAGCGGCGTCAAGCCCGGTACCCCGCGCTGTCTGCGTGGGGTCGCGAACCATCCGGTGGTCTGGGTCTCGTGGCACGAGGCACGGGCCTACTGTGCGTGGCTGACCCAAGCGTGGCGCACCGCGGGCGGGATAGCGGAGGATGAGGAAGTCCGACTGCCGACGGAGGCCGAGTGGGAGAAGGCAGCGCGGGGGACGGATGGACGCACCTATCCCTGGGGTGACGATTGGGATGCGATGAAGTGCAACGCAGGCGAATCGGGCATCGGGGCGACAACCCCGGTCGGGATGTATCCCGGCGGCGGGAGTCACTATGGGGCATTGGAAATGGCGGGAAACGTGTGGCAGTGGACGTCTAGCTTGTGGGGCAAGGATTGGCAGAAACCTCAGTTTCGATATCCCTATGTGGTCGGTGATGAACGTGAAGGTCTCGAGGCAGGCGGTGAAGTTTTCCGTGTGTTGCGCGGGAGCGCGTTCTACGGCAATCATGGCGACGCGCGCTGCGCCTACCGCTTCAGGTTCTACTGGGACAACCGCGACGACAACTACGGGTTTCGAGTCGTCGTCTCCCCGTCTCCCGGGCTTCCGAGCCCGGGCCTCTCTGCCCTCTGACCCTCTGCACTCTGGAGCTCTGGGGATTGGATGATGGATAGTAGATGTTTGATGTTGGATGAGAGAGAACTGACAACTTGAAACCGACTCGGAGGCGGATCATGCCCTTTAGTATGGAGACGTGGAAAGAAGAGGTCGGCACCGCCGCGCGGCGCCTCAGCGGCTGGGT
>JALGSS010000973.1 GCA_029821745.1 Candidatus Zipacnadia bacterium | reverse complement strand
TAGCACCAGACATCATAGTCCGGAGGCCACGAGTAGCAGCCCAGGAGAAACGCGCGGTCTGCGATGAACCAGTCGAAGGTCTCGGGGAGCTCGGCCCGGGCGACGAGCTTGTCGTCGATGAACAGCAGCATCCCCTGCTCGCCCCACGAGGCCTTGATGTGGGTCCATTCACCCAGAGCGACTGCTTCTTCCGGTGACCGACAGTGAACCCAGCCCGTCTTCAGTTTGAGGCCGAACCGAACGACGCCGGCCCCGGAGGTGAGCTCGATGTTGATGGCCCCGTACTTGCCGACCAGGATGCCGGACAGAGCGCGTGGCTTGCACCAGAAAGAGATTGTGGCTTGGTGGTCGGTCCCGAACTCGCTGCCGAAGTCGACGACGCCCTTCTCCTCGGCGCCGCCAAACGCCACCGCACTCTTGCCCGTGTGCGCGTCGTCGGATGCCCGGGCTTCACCTCGCAGTTCGGCGCGTGGGTGGCCGTCCGCGTCGACGAGCTTCCCTCCCTCCTCAGTGTCGAAACCCAGCAGGATGGTTGGGGGGGCAATCTGACACAGCGCGGGAAGGAGCGGGAGGCAGATCATCAAGGCCGACAGGGCACAGGATTTCATGAACGAGGCTCCGGTTGTAGATCGGCGGCGGCGAACCGCAGCTGATCGGAATGGCGCAGGCGGATGCGAGTCAGCCCACGCGCCGTTCCCGGGATGAAGGCCGGCCTCAGCATGTTCTGCGTGCATGATATCCCGGGGCCGGGCAGAGTCAACCCTCAGCGGCAACCGCCCGTCCGAGTGGCTCGGAATCCCACGTCTCATCCCGCGCGCGCGTCGTGCCCAGCCAATCTTCGGCAGAACCCAGGCAGGAATAGCGGCGTGATGCCGGAATACTGGCAGGAAGAGATCGCGCATCTCAGCCTGAAGGGAGGCCGCTTTGTGAGTGAAGCACCGAAGGAGACACGGGTCGACCATGAGCGCCTGCGGACCCTATGCACATCAATCCTGGTCGGTGTGAGAGTGCCCGAGGCCGATGCCACGGTGGTCGCGAACCTGCTGGCGGAGGCGAACCTGTGCGGGATTGACACCCACGGGGTCATCCGCCTGAAGCTCTACGTCGACCGCATCATCGCCGGTGGGATCAAGGTGGAGCCGGAGATCCAGACGGTTCGCGAGAATCCATGCACGGCCCTGCTGGATGGCGACAACTGCCTGGGGCCCGTCGGCGGCACACAAGCGATGGACCTGGCCATCGCGAAAGCCGCCAACACCGGGATCGGCATGGTGGCGATCCGCAACTGCAACCACTACGGTCCTGCGGGACACTATGCCCGGCTTGCCACCGCGAGAGGCATGATCGGTATCTCGATCACCAACACCCTCGCCTCAATGCCACCCACCGGGGGCGCCGCCCCGCGCCAGGGAAACAACGCCTACTCCATCGGGTTCCCCGCGAGCGAGGAGCCGGCGGTGGTCGTTGACGGCGCCACCAGCAAGGCATCCTGGGGCAAGCTGTTCCTCTGCGCTCAGGAGGGCCAAGACCTGCCCGAAGACTGCTACGTGGACAGCGCTGGAGCGCCGACGCTGAACCCGCAGGATGTCATGGACGGCGGCGGTCTGCTTCCCTTCGCAGAACACAAGGGGTACGGTCTCGCGGTGGCGTTCGAGCTGCTCACCGGCATGCTGGCCGCGGCTCCGCTGGACCACAAGATTCCCCACCCATACAAGAAGCTCGACGTGCCCGGCGACAACACCTTCTTCATGGGCGCGATCGACGCCGACTGCTTCGCCGGAGCCGATGAGTTCAAGCGTGACATGGACGAGTGGGTCCGATTCATGCGCGACACGCCCCGGGCGCCCGGAGTCGAGCGCGTCTGGCTCCCGGGCGAGAAGGAAGCGGTGACCCGGCAGGAGCGCTTCGAGGAGGGCATCCCGCTGGGGGAGAATATGATGCAGGAGTTGCGTGAGTTGGCGCAGCAGGCGGGCGTCCAGTTCGACATCTGACCACAGGCAGGGCATTGCCGCGCACGATATCTCAGGAGGCTGGTGACACCCATGGCGAGCAAGTTCGACATGTTCATTAACGGACAGAAACGCCAGGCGAGCGACGGCGCGACACTTGAGGTGCTCAATCCGGCGACCAA
>JALGSS010000972.1 GCA_029821745.1 Candidatus Zipacnadia bacterium | reverse complement strand
GACATACTGCGGATAGGAGACCATCGACGCATGAATAGCGATTACCAGCTCTACTTCGGCGACCTGCACAACCATTGCGCGGTCGGATACGCCAAGGGATCCCTTGAGCGCGCCTTCGAGATCGCGCGCGAGCACCTGGACTTCTTTGCCTTCACCGGGCACGCACACTGGCCGGATATGCCCACCATGCCCGAAGACAAGCACATGAAGTGGGTCAACGGGTTCGAGGTGCATGACCGCAACTGGGATGTCGTGCAGGATCTGACCGCACGGGCCTACGAGCCGGGGCGGTTCGTGACATTCCTCGGGTACGAGTGGCACTCCAGCGAGTACGGGGACTACTGCGCCCTCTACCCGGGCGATAGCGGGGAGCTGGTTTTCGGGGATACGGTCGAGGAACTGGCGGCGAACGTGGTGTCGTGCGGGGGCATTCTGATCCCGCATCATGCTGCGTACGCGAGGGGTTGGCGCGGGATCGACTGGGAGCATTTCCCAGCGGACGCGTGCCCTGTTGTGGAGACCTTCTCCGAGCATGGTTGCTGCATGACCGACCGGGGCCTGCATCCGATGATCCGCCACAGCAACGGCGGCCGGACGACAGAAGGCACGGTCGAGCGCGCTCTCGCCACGGGCTTGCGCTTCGGCCTGGTCGCGGGTACCGATGACCACTTCGGCTACCCGGGCGCATATGGGGAAGGCCTCTGCGCGGTGTGGGCTGCCGAAGCCACGCGTGAGGCGATATGGGAAGCCCTCAAGGCGCGCCGGACCTATGCCGTCACGGGGGACAGGATCAGGCTTGACTTCGAGCTGAACGGGGCGCTGATGGGCGAGGAGACGCCTGGGTCTCGGGAGCGAAACCTGCGGGCACGTGTCGAGGCGATGGATGAGATCGCCGAGGTGGCGGTGCTCCGAAACGGCCGCGTCATGCACCGGACACACGCTCCCTCAGTGCTTCCCGACGATCCCTTCGAGGGCGGACGTTGCAAGCTGCGAGTCCAATGGGGCTGGGGGCCGTGGGCGGCTCTGGACATGGCGCGCACGGCGGTCTGGGAGGGCGAAATAACCGTGGCAGGCGGCCGTCTGGTGCGGGCAACGCCCTGCTTCCAGTCCGGCCCATACGAGGAGCACCTGCGGGATCGCCTGGCCGATATCAATGAGGCTGGACTCAGCTTCGAGTCATACACCTCGCGCAAGGACGCTCTCGGCGAAGACGCCACGAAGGCCGTGGTGCTGGAGGTCGACGGAGACCCGGACGCGCGGGTGACGATAGCGGGCCGGCAACCAGGGGAGTTCAGGATCGAGCGAACGCTGGGCGAGCTGATGTCTGGGACCGCCAGTTGCTTCACGGGCCCCTTCACCAGCGAGTCTGTTCTCGTCCATCGACTTCTCACGCCTGACTCCTATGCGCTGGAGTCCGACTGGACCGACGTGCGCGAGGGCGCATCCGGGAGCGACTACTACATGGTGCGCGTGACGCAGGCGAATGGGCACATGGCCTGGAGCAGCCCGATCTGGGTCGGGTAGAGAGGCCCGGTGGGCTGTGCACGGAGATACGGACAGCGGGGCCGCCGGCGATGGCTGTGTTCGTCAACCAACGACGCATAGCCGTGGGGCCTTGCACGGGGCCCCGTCGCACAAGACGCGACACCCCGTGCCCATGATCGCACTTTCTCAACACAACCGCAATGGCGACCTCGTCTGTGGTCTCCCGATGGGCTGGGACGCTATATCCCCGAAATCGGGAGCCCGCCCGTCCGCCTGATCCGCGGAGCATATCCCGGAGGGAAGCGATCGGTGACATCCGCGCCATCCTGGTACAGTTGCCAGGCGTCGGGTGTTGTGGGCACTTCCAGTTTCGGGAAGAGCTTCCACCCGTTTCCGTCGAGAGGCCTTTCGTAACCGTCGGAGCGGAAGCGCTCGATCAGCCGCCCGCGCAGGTCGTCCGTGACGCCGGTGAAGGCCGGGTTCCCCGCGAGATTGCGGTCCTCCGGCTTGTCGGCCACGCGTCGGAACAACCACTCTTTGTTGTCCGGGGCGGAGTAGATGTACTTGTACTCGTCGGTGATGTACCCGTACAGACCCTTGCCGTCTTGCTGGAACTGGCAGATGACACCGTCACGTTGCGTGTTCCC
>JALGSS010000971.1 GCA_029821745.1 Candidatus Zipacnadia bacterium | reverse complement strand
TCGATGCCCGTCGCAGCCATCAGTTCCAGACGGTCCCCGATAGCGCCACAGGTGTGGGTGTAAGCCTTCACGCCGGCGGACTTGATCGCCTCGGCGACGATGCGCTCGTAGGGCAACACGAACTCCTCGTACATGTCCCGGGAGATGAAGCCGCCGCCCGCGAAGGCGGAGGAGATCAGTACCGCATCGACGCCTCGGACTGCCTGGCGCCGCGCAAGATCGCCCGCGCCCATCGCGAACCGTTTGAGGATCACCTTGCACTTGTCCGCGTCGGTGAGCAGGGCCATGAGCCCGTTTTCGTAGCCGAGACGCTCCATCAGTTGCGTGAAGGGAGAGAAGACCTCGGAGTGCACACTGAGTTCGTCGCCGACTTCGGCCACGACGCGGTCGATGATGGTGAACACAGACTCGGGAAAGACCTCGCCGGCGGGTTCGAGATCGTAGTGGAAGGGGTACTTCAGGCCGCCGAGAGTATGGGGGTCCTCGTAATACAGTGTCTCCGGGTCGATGTCCTCCAGGGCCGGGCGCGGACCCTCGACGTGCACCGGCAGATCGTCCGGCGGGCAGTTGCAGATGCTGGCGTCCTTGTATCGGATCACCCGGCCGTCGGGCGTGTCCTCGATCCGGTCCACGTAGTCCCCCGCGTTGGGGACACGACCGGGCAAGTTCACGAGGATACCGTCGAAGTGGTACTTCCGGGCAAGCTGGATGTAGCTGTCGGCGATGATCTCGTTGCTCAGCCAGTACTCGGCCGGGTCAACGTCAAGCTGGACGAAGTAGTGGCCCATGCTCAACTGGCACATCACGGGTACGCGGTCAGGCACACCGAGGTTCATGGCGCAGACAACGCGCTCTTTGGATGTCATCCGATTGCTCCTTCTGCGAGGATTGTGACGGAGGACTATTCGTTGTGCTGAGAAACTCGCGTATCTAGCTGCGGGGTGGTCACGTCGTACAGTGACCGGGGCCCCGCAGGGCCTCTGGGCCATGCCGAGCGCGACCGCGGGGCCCCGCCGATTGCGCGACATCGGCACCCCACGGCTAGTCTACGTTTTTTCCAGCACAGTCTATTCCGGGGGCCGTCGGGGAATCCCTTCCGTCCCCGCCGGGCCGAGCGGGAAACGGGCAGCACAAAGTCACGAACGGGCAGCGAATATGACCTGCCCGTTCATGGTATGTGAAGAGAGCCGAGATGGTCTACCCGGTGTCAGTACATCGGGCGTACCTGGGACTTCATCCAATCCGACACGCCGCCCCACCGTTGTTAGGTTCAACCCCTACGACGCCACTGTCTGACCAACCCCTATATATCCACCGCCGTGGCATCGCACCGCTTCTCGGCTCTCGTAACGACTCAAGGTGCGCTGACTAAGCCTTTGTGACATATTGATCATACCCGGCGCCAAAAAAAAAGAAACCCTGTTTATATAATCTTTATCTACGGTCGAGAGCACCTTTCAAGTCTGATTGAGCGGCTGGTTGTTCAGCAGGCCTTCCGGGTCGTACACAGCCAAGCCGCCGACCATCGTTCCGAGCACGCGAACGTGGGCCAGATGGTCGAGAGGAGTCGCGAGCAGATCATCGCTCAGTACCACGAGATCGGCGAGCTTGCCCGCTTCCAGCGAGCCGAGGAAGTCCTCGGACCCGGCGGCGAAGGCTGCGTTCCAGGTCATGCCTCGCAAGGCCTGCAGAGCAGTCACGCGCTCCTCAGGCACCCAGCCGTCAGCCGGGTCGCCGTTCCGGCTCTGCCTCGCCAGGGCCGCCCGGAATCCGGCCGACGGATCGATGATCTCAACCGGGGCGTCCGACCCAAAGGCCAGCGTGGCCCCGGCCTGCGCCAGAGACCGCAGAGGGAACGCCCAACGTACGCGGTCGGGAACGTGCCGCTCGCAAGTGTCGATATCGGCGAGCATATGCGCCGGCTGCACGGAGGCAATGACCCCGAGCTTCGCGCACCGGCCAATGTCATCGGGGTGGAAGTGCTGGGCGTGCTCGATTCGGTGTCGCGGCCACGGTCCGGCGGAGCGACTCCTAACTTCCTCATACGAGTCCAGAGCCATCCGCACCGCCCGGTCACCGATCGCGTGGAGCGCAACCGCCAGCCGCGCCTCCGTCGCGCGTTGTATGAGGTCGACGAG
>JALGSS010000970.1 GCA_029821745.1 Candidatus Zipacnadia bacterium | reverse complement strand
GTTCTATCCCTGCCGGTGGCCCCAAAGCGCTAAATCCGCGTGCCGTGGCACGCTCCTCCCGTTCATCCTGCGTGGGCGGGTCCTGGCCCGGTACACTTTCGGGAGAAGAGCCAAATGTTGGTTTGTCGTCCCGGTCAACCGATAGTCGCCTTCAACACCCTCAGGTAGTTCCCGCCCCAGACCTTCCTTATCTCCGCATCAGAGAGGCCGCGTCGCACCATCGCCTCGGTCAGTCTCGGCAGGCGATCCGCGGTGCGGACCACCGGCCAAACACCGTCCGACAGCCCATCGAAGTCAGTCCCGATCCCCACGTGGTCGATGCCCACCAGGTCGGCCACGTGCGCGATCTGGTCCACGATGCCGTCGATGGTCGCCTTTGCCGGAGGCTTGGCGATGAACCCGTCGTAGAAGGCGATCGAGAGCAGCCCGCCGGTGGCGGCAATGGCCCGAATCTGGTCGTCCGTCGAGCAGCGGGCGTGCGGACAGCAGGCAAAGACGCCGCCGTGCGTGGAGACCACCGGCTTCGAGGTCAGTTCGACGATGTCCTCGACGGCGGCGTCGTTGGCGTGGGCCACATCCACCAGCATCCCCATCCGGTTCATCTCTTTCACCACGTCCCTGCCGGTGGCGGTGAGGCCTTTGGCGGTGCGGCGGGCGGCCGTGCGCTGCCGGGGGGTAAGGTAACGGAACGGCGACGGCGTGCCCTGGAGGGCGAACGCCGTCCCGCCCTCGTTGTGAGTCAGCGTGCTGGCGCGAACGCCCAAGCGGTACGCGGCGTGCAGGACGTCGAGGCTGTTGCCGAGCGCGAGGCCGCTCTCCCAACTCAGCATCACGCCCAGCCGACCGGTGCGCTTGGCCTTCCGAATGTCCCCGGTCCTGGTCACCAGCATCAGCGATTCGGGATGGTCCTCGATCTCCCGGTGCGCCCGCTCGATGAGCGCCACCGAACGGTCGAGGGCGTGCCCGCCGACCATGAAGAACGAGGCCGTCATCCCGCCCTTCAGCAGGCGCGGGCCGTCGCTGTGGTATCGCCGGTGGACCTTCATGAACCGGTACGGCTCGCCGCGGGCGAACTTCAGCATGAAGTGGTCGTTGTGCCCGTCAATGAGGATCAACGTCTCGTGGAGTGCCTCTGCGTGACGCCGCGTTACGCTCCTGGCCATCGCGATCGCCCTCACATCGAATGCTCTCACCTCTCGCCGTCAGTCCACTCGGCGCCGGTCGCGCGCGAGAGCCCGAACGAGTCTACCATGCCCCCGAGAAAAGCCCACCCATTCATTCGCCGGGGGACACGTTGCCGGGGGACCGCGATCTCGGCAAGCCCCCCCGAGTGGCCCATTGACACCGGGGTCCAAGCGTTCATACTTCAGTCGTGGGGACGACCACCGGGGGGCACGAGGGGCTGGAGGCGTCGATGCCGGCAACGTTCCGCCGTCACGAACGGACCGGGCGCCCCCTCGGCAGCCCGGCCTTCCTCGACCGGCTGGCGATCCTCCTCCAGCGTCCCCTCCGTCCCCGCCGACCCGGCCGCAGACGCAAGGATGCCGAGAAGTAGGTGTGGCGTCCCCCGAAAAGGGGCGCCCAAGAATTTGGGGCCGACGAAGTGAAGACGCCTTTCCCAATGCTTGTTGTCATCATCCTCTTGCCTGCAGTTGCGTGTGCTGGAAGCGACGAATTGCCGGAAGACCTAGCGAATGCGATTCCTGACGGTGAAGTCATTCTGCTCGCGAGTTCGAAGGTCAATGCGTTGCTCGTATTGACGAACCAGAGGGTAGCCCCGGAGACGATGGACTACGCACTCTATATGCCGGATCCCGACGGAGCATTCGACTTCAGCAAACCGTCTGTGCTCAGAAGGGGAGTTACCAGCGTTGACCATCCGCCGTTCTTCATCGGGTGGTCTAGCGCAGTGTCAGGTGAGGGGTTTCTCTATTGTGGCTTCTCCCCTTTCGGCCCGGCCCGCCCTCAGGACTTGAACGTGTACCGAACGCGAACGAACGATCTGGCCAGCGTGATGTTAGACTTCGGGCTCTTTTCCGAAAAGTGTACCGCGTGGATGCGGTCCAGAGCGATGTCCCAACCCGATGGGATTTATCGCTTTACGGCCAACGGCAGGTTGGGGCTTCGAGAGGCGGGGTTCGGAGTTCGG
>JALGSS010000969.1 GCA_029821745.1 Candidatus Zipacnadia bacterium | reverse complement strand
CCGTATGGCGCCGCCACGGCGCTCGGGTCGGTTCCCACCGTTGCCCTGTCCTCCGTGGCGGTGTGCCCAGCATACCCCACCGTGCCGTTGGCCGTAAAGCGATAAATCCCAAGGCCTTGGGAACTGGCCCCCACAGAGATGTGGCCGGTACACTTTTCGGAGAAGAGCCGGAAATCTTTCATCTTCTGCAGGTCAAAACCGATGGTCGCACACACCCACAGGTCCACGTATGGGTGCAACTGGTTCATCGCCTTGCGCGGGTAGCCGCCGTCGATGCGGTACGTGAACCAGTCGTTGCCGAGGCCGCGGTTGAGCAGCCTGCGGAAGTACATCATCTTGTCGTAAGCCGCCTGGTAGTAGGACTCGTCGAGGGAGTCGAGAAAGATGATCTTCTCGACCTGGCGCATACGCAGGTCGGCCTCGAAATGCTCCTTCACCTGGCGGGCGGTCTCCAGCCAAACGGCTTCGAACTCCGGGGTCGGCCCGTCCTCGGGCGTGGGCATCGGCCAGGCGCGTGCGACCTTCTCGCCGCGTTCGCAGTCGAACGGCAGGATCATGTGGCCGATGGGCACGCCGTAACCCGGGCCCCAGTAGCCGTGGGCCTTGGCGAATGCCGTGCCGTCGAGATACCTGCCCACGCGTGCGTCGTACTCAGTCCAGTCCAGCGAGACCTTCTTCCCTTCGACGGTCAGTATGGGTCGGTAGAAGCACACCCCAGGCTGGAAGCGGTGACGGTGGGCCATCTGGTAGTACTGCAGTTCCCGCTCCGGTGCCATCTTCTTGAGCGTGCCGTTCCAGATGTCGCCGCGACAGTGGTTCTCCTCAGGCAGGGCGAAGTCCCAGACGTTCAGCGTGACGGCGATCCGCCGACTGCCGCCGGGCCAGGAGACCACCAGTCTGCCGGTGTAGCGGCCCGGCGGCGCGCCTTTGCGGTCCCGGGGGACGTACACATCCACCCAGACGGTCTGGTTCCGCTGGGTACTGCCAATGCCGTTGCGCTCGTCGGGGATGTCGAACGTCAGTGGTGTGCCGGCCGGGCCGGGCAGGAGCGCGTCGGGATACCACCCCGGGCCAAGTGAAACCTTCTCGTAGCCCGTGGACGGCTGGGTAACGTGCAGGTACCAGGCCTTGAAGAGGGCGATGTTTCGCCCTGTGATCTTCGCGCCATCCGGGCCGGTCAAGCCTGCAAGCGCGACGCTGATGTCCGCCAGCGGCACGCTGACTTCGACGACTACCTGAAAAGCGACGAACTCGTTCCGGGCCGCGCGCAGCATCACTCGGGCCTTGTCGGCGTCCCACACGGCATTCCGGCTGCGATAGTCGCCGGTGGGGTAGTCCTTGTGTATGTCCGGCCTGTCCTCGAGGTACTTGCCGGTTTCGGGATTCACGCGAAGCCCATCACTTGTCACCCAGACGTTGACGGATGGCTGATTCATTGCCTTCTCCCCGGTCCGCCTGCTCGAGTCACTGAGGTCACGACCACGGCTGCTCTTGGAGCATCCCGAGACCGCAAGCAACAGAACCACGGTCAGGCGGCTCGTTCTCCTGGCGGACATGACGTCCTCCTCATCCCGGTACCATCGGGAAGAACGCGGCCCGCCGCGGCGGCCATCACCGCCGCCCGTGATGCCGGTGCTCCTGACGCTACGTTACGCGCACGAGGTGCTGCCTGCAACAGGTTGCTCAGGATTCGCCCCATCTGCGCCGTCCTCGACTGGCGAAAGCAGCGGCGGATGTGGGGTGACTTTCTCGACCGAAGGCGCCCTATTACCTGGTCGGCGGATCATGCCGTGGGGATCGGCCCCGGCGCGTCCTCCAACCCCCGCCCTGCTCCCGTTACGCCGTGCCTACCTGACTGGAAGTGCGGGACGAAGGCGGGGCTGCGGCACGCTCGGAGAACGATTGCCTTGAGGCGCGCGGTGTTCCGCGTCGCCTCCACGGCATGGTTCGGTCTTCGTCTCATCGCCATGCTTACAGGATTATCGAGACATGGTCTGCCGGTCAATGCAATCAACCGTTTGAGCATGAATGCCAGGTTGGTTCGGCACATATCGAGCAGATTGGCGACATGAGGCTGATGGCTCATGCGTATGGAGTCGCCGAGCAGCAAGACCGTGGATGTGTCTTGCATGTCTTCTGAAGCTCTCTTCTCAAGCCGAACTCGTTATTCTACACACATCTGCATTTACCCGGCCGTACCGCCCTATTGACCTTTGCATCGCCAATGTACCCTCCCCCCATTGCGGGGGAGGGTCAGGGCGGGGGGGAAAGGCACACGCGACGGTCTCACCCCCTCCCCAACCCTCCCCCGTCAAGG
>JALGSS010000968.1 GCA_029821745.1 Candidatus Zipacnadia bacterium | reverse complement strand
GTCGACTGCGATGAACTCGTCGCCGGGGCCGCAGCGCATGACCGTGGCGAGATAGTGCGCCGTGTCGCCGGTCAACGTGAAACGCTCGCGCTGGGAGAGGTCTTCGTCAACGAAGAGCCGTATCATGGGCAGACCTGCATTCGGTAAGTAGAGCGCGACGGCTGTATCGAAGAGTCTAATCATGGGCACGGGGTGTCGCGGTGTGTGTGACGGGGCCCCGTGCAATGCATCTCACAGGCTCCGTGGGGCCCAGGCCGCGCGTCGGTCACAACGCGCTGTGACATCCCACGGCCATGCGTCCTTGGTTTTCCAGCACGACCCGACGGGACGGCCTTCAAGCGTCGTCGGGCTTCCGCGCGATGGCGCTGTACCATTCCTCTGACTGGTGGTGATGTAGTACCCACCGGGCTTGAGCCTGTTGAACACGTCGGGAGCGATCGCCCGGACCACGGGTGAATTCACGTTCGCGACCACGATGTCGAAACCACCATCCGTGACGACGGATACGTCGCCCTGCAGCACGGTGATGCTGTCTTCGGCCCCGGCGAGTTCCACGTTCTCGCGAGACACCTTGACCGCGACCTCGTCAACATCGATCGCCACGGCTGCAGCCGCCCCGAGACGCACCGAGGCGAGGGACAGAACGCCGCACCCGCACCCAACATCGAGGATTCGCGCACCCGGTCGCACCAAATCTTCAAGGGCGCACAGGGCGAGCTGGGTCGTCGGGTGCGTGCCGGTGCCAAAGGCCATCCCGGGGTCGAGCTCGATGACAATATCGTCCGGCTTCGCTGCCTCGGGCTCGTCCGCGGGCGGCCACGGCTCCCAGGTCGGCTTGAGCACGAGGCGGCGACCGATGCGCACCGGGTGGTAGTAGTCCTTCCAAGTCTCGGCCCAATCCTCGTCGCGGACGATCTCACGCCCCAGCTTCAGCGGCTCCCCGCCGGTCAGGAAGTTCGGGATATTGATGAAGCGCAATTTGAGCCGGGTGCAGACCTGATCGGCTCCCGGTCCGGATGGCACCCACACGGAGACCAGGCTGGCGCCCGGAACAGTCTCGACCAGGGGGCCGCCGGCGGCCTCCTCCTGCATGATCCCCACGACGGCCTCCACAGCGGCCGAAGGGCACTGCACGAACAGACGATCCCACTCCAAAGCGTTCACTCCTGGGCGAACACGCCGAGTTCGGCAAGATGGGCGGCCTCTGCGGCAACTTCCTCCGGACTGTTGGCCGGCATGATCGCGAAGGCCGTCTCGACGCTGGCGCCCTTCTTCGTGTCGATCTTCTGCGGCACCGTGTACAGGAGCATCGTGCCGAAGCGCGACTCCCCGAAATCCTGGGGGGATATCCAGCCGGTGCCGGGCTTCTTGGGGTCCTTGCTGGGCAGGTAGATCCAACCGACTTGGCCGACGCTTGCATAGGTCATTGTCCAGGACTTGTGCCCGTCGGCGGTGTCATACCCATCGCCGGCGAGCCATCCCCAGAACGTGTACACCGTCCCGTCGGCGACGTCGTTGAAGACGCGGCCGCGCACGATCAGGCAGGGAGAGTCCTTGCGGACCTCAAGGTCGTACTCATAGTGCCCCGGCTGATCGATGGGCTTGCCGGAGGAGTCGCCCACATTCATGGTGATGCGGCAGACCTTTCGGTCGGGGGCGTCCTCGGTGATCTCGGAGCTCAGTATCTCCCGCGGATAGACCCAGGAGCCGGCAACCTGGCCCGTCACGTACGGGGACACGCCATTCTCGGCGATGAGCAGTGGCAGGCGGGCCTTCTGATCGATGGTATACGCGGCGTCAGGAGACGCCAGACGGACCTCCTTGCCCTCAGCGCCCAGAGATATCCCGAACACCTTGAGTGTGCATTCCGCCCGCAGCGTGTTCGACTGCGGCGAGAGATCAGCGATGGACAGCTCGCCCCGGTAGACCCCGGGGAGCAGTTCAGGCAGCTTGACCGTGAACTCGGCGCTCTTGGCGGGAACGCGGATCGCCGACACATCGAT
The DNA here is from genome assembly GCA_029821745.1 of Candidatus Zipacnadia bacterium. Lineage (GTDB taxonomy): Bacteria > Armatimonadota > Zipacnadia > Zipacnadales > JABUFB01 > JALGSS01. Next base: position 2,807 of record JALGSS010000968.1, on the reverse strand, counting down.
CTCCGGATGAAGATTGTGGCCCGGGAAGATCAGGCGCACGCTCTTCGCGTCCAGCGGGTTGGCGTCGTCGATGACACGAACGGAAATGGGAGGGACTTCGCTGTCGTGCGCTCCCAGGTCGAGGTCGCCCTCGGTAGCGATGGACTCCTCGCCCACGGTGAGAGAAAGCAGTAGGGGAGCCTCCTCGTCGTCCAGGACCATCCAGTCCGGCTTGTTCACCACGATGGTCGCCTGGCCGTTGGGCGTCTCAGATGGCGCGAGCTGGATCAGCAACCGGCCATCCTGTTCCTGAACCGGGATCGGCTTCCACTTGCCGTCGTGGCCCTTCACGTGGGCGGAAGGCTGGGCGACGGCCGAGAGCGGGATCGTCCGAGAGGATTCCGTCGATGCCCCAGGCGATGTATTGGCGCATGTCCTCTTCGGTGTTTGCGTAGAACACGTTGGCGGTCATGCCGGCTTCGTGGACTGCCTGGCAGAACTCGGCCGACATCATCCCCCGGCCCGGCTGCAGGATGTCAAAGCCGGCCATCTTGGATCGGCGGATGTATTCGAAGCCGTCCTCGCACATCGGCAGCCAGCAGCAGGGAACTTCAGGGTCGATAGTGCGCACGCGGTCCAGAGATTCGAGGAAGTCGTGGACGATGTGGGCGCGACCCTTGAGGCCGGCCTCGGCAAATGCGTCCATGAAGCGCTTCTCGAACTCGCTCGCGCCGCTGGGGTCCACAGTTTTCAGGTGGATGTTGAGCCACATCGGTGCGGGCAACGCGGCGGCGGCCTCGGCGAACGTCGGTACGCGCTCCCCCCGGAATTCCTGACTGAACTTGATGCCCGCATCGAGATCCTTGATCTGTGCGAGGGTCATCTCGGCGATGGCCCCGGTCCCGTCGGTGCAGCGATCAACCGTCGGGTCGTGCATCACGATCAACTCGTTGTCGGCACAGAGGTGGACATCGAGTTCAGTCATTTCCGCACCTATCTCGACGGCTAGCTTGAAGGCGGCGATCGTTGCTTCGGGTGCGTGGGTGGGGTCGCCCCTGTGGGCGCAGTTGATGGTCATGGGTCCGTGGCCTCCATTGAGCGTGGCCGGGCGCGTGGCGCGTCTCATGGCAACGCTTCTGTTGTGCGTCTGTTGCTCGGCGTTTATTCACCCGCCATGCCCGCTGCCGAAGAGAGTGACACCACATCTTAATGCCGGCCGTCGCTGGACGTCAATCTCCGGACTGAAAGGCGGTTCCCAACCCATGCTGAAGAGGATCGGGGCACCGGTAACAGCCGCAAGACCACTCCGAGGCCCTGCTGGACGCGATACCACTGCAACCCGGCACACTGTGTCCGAGTTGCTGCCCGTCTTCCTGCTACTGGCCCTATTGCCGCTGAACCACGCCCTTGCAGGCGTGGGAGAGCCGGGGGCGCAGTTGCTGACGACGGATACGGACCTGGGGCGATTCTGGTGGGGTGGCTTGTCTCGGCTTGAGGAGTGTCCACCCCAGCTTCGCATGAACGGCGAGAACTCGCTGCTTTTCAGAGGCCTGAATGGTCGCGTGTGCCGGGCTTGGATCGCCGGTGCGAGGGATGCGAAGACCAAAGTCCTGCACCTTGTTGACGCTCCGGCGCCAGGGCCTGTACCGTCAATCCCGGGATGCGCCCAGTTGAGCTTCGCGTGGCGGGACGGCACCGACCTGGACACGAACACAATGGCCGACGCCGGCCAGCATCCTGTCTACGAGGGCATCGTCAATGCCTGCCGGCTGACGCGGCTGGCCTGTGGAATGGGAACGGGTGCGAACCAGGTGGGGCTGGTCGGGGAGGGATACGGGGGCGCCATCGCTCTGGCAGTGGCCGCGCTGATGCCGGAGTACGTCGCTTTTGTCGTCGCCCACCAGCCGATCTGTTTGTCTCCGGCGCTATTTGAGGACGAGGAAGACGCGGTTAAGGCCGCCTTGACTATGTGGCAGATGCGGCGCCTTCAGAAGCGCCTGAGCGCCAGGACCTTCGCGCCTTTCGTCTCAGCGCGGGCATTAGTCACCTTGGGAACCGAGGACAGGTATGCGACGCCGGACACGGTGTGGGATCTGTACGATCACCTGGGCGGCGAGAAGCGGATGTGGCTGATGGAGGGAGTGGGTCACTGCTCGGCAACGCAGGTGGAGGACTGGACCCGCGTCTGGCCGTCGTGGGCGTTCTCGTCCAGCTCGGCTTCATAGCGCCATTGACTTACTGACATGTGTCCCGGCTGCTGGGGCCGGGGCCGCAATCCAACACCGCCCCCCAATTCCCATCCCAGCAATTCCGCCCCGACGCATGACGTCGGGGCGGAATTATCTGTTGGGTTGAGGGACTCACTTCCATAGCTGCGGGGTAGCGAGACCGGTACCCGATCTCTATGACCGGGGCCCCGCAGGGCCGTCCGCAGGGCCGTTGTGCCATGTCAGGCGAATCCGTGGGGCCCCGCCGATTGTGCGTCATCGGCACCCCACGGCTAGTCGGCAGTAGGCGCACCGTCCAATTCTAGCTGCGGGGTGGTCGCGTCGTTCAGCGACCGGGGCCCCGCAGGGCCGTTCTGCCAGGTTAGGCGAATCCGTGGGGCCCCGCCGATTGTGCGTCATCGGCGCCCCACGGCTAGTCGGCAGTAGGCGCACCGTCCAATTCTAGCTGCGGGGTAGCGAGACCGGTACCCGATCTCTATGACCGGAGCCCCGCAGGGCCGTTGTGCCATGTCAGGCGAATCCGTGGGGCCCCGCCGATTGTGCGTCATCGGCACCCCACGGCTAGTCGGCAGTAGGCGCACCGTCCAATTCTAGCTGCGG
>JALGSS010000084.1 GCA_029821745.1 Candidatus Zipacnadia bacterium | reverse complement strand
TTTGCGTGGCTGCAACAGGCGAAGCGTGGGTTGACAGCCGCGTTGCCGAGACCCGAGTGGTGTTCCACGATCTGACTCCCACGCAAATTGACGACTACGTGGCTTCCGGCGAGCCCCTTGATAAGGCCGGCAGCTATGGCATCCAGGGACTTGGCGGGAGACTGGTTGCGGGTTATGATGGCTCTTACACGAACGTTGTAGGCCTGCCCATGGAAACCGTCATGGGGATGCTAACCGAAAGGCGCGACGTGACAGTCTAGCATGTGTGGTGGCGATGACGAGCCGGACAGGTGGGCGGCTCGATCCGAAGCGACATACACAGATTACGTCACAGCAAGTACTCTATGCGCGAGCAAACAACCGAGAGAGAGACCGCGGCCGATCGCTTACGTCTAGGCGACGCCGATGGACCCCGGGTCATGCATCACGCGGTAACACGCGATCGCTATCAGCGTACACTGGATCGCTTCACAAATACGGCGATGCACTGGTTCTCGCGTTTCTCCCGGGACATGGGCATTGACCTGGGTACCGCGAATACCCTCGTGCACGTCCACGGGCGCGGCATCCTGCTCCGCGAGCCGTCCGTCGTGGCGGTGGACACGGACACCGGCGATGTACTCGCGGTGGGCGAAGACGCCAAGCGAATGGTCGGGAGGACGCCGGCGAGAATCGCGGCCATCCGCCCGCTGAAAGATGGTGTCATCGCCGACTTCGACGCCACCGAGGCGATGCTCAAGCATTTCATCCGCAAGTGCCAGCCACGCCGGTGGTTTACCCATCCCCGCATGGTTATCGGCGTGCCGTCCGGGATTACGGAGGTGGAGCGGCGCGCCGTGGAAGACGCCGCCCGCCAGGCCGGCGCCTGGGACATCAACATTATCGACGAGCCGATGGCCGCCGCGATTGGTGCGGGGCTGCCTGTGGCGGATCCCGTCGGGAACATGATCATCGACATCGGCGGAGGCACGACGGAGATCGCCGTCATCTCCCTCGGAGGCACCTGCGCCCAGCGATCCATGCGGATCGCGGGCGAGGAGATGGACGAGGCAATCGCCAACTACATCCGCCGCGAGTTTAGCCTGTACATTGGGGAGAGCACGGCCGAGCAGATCAAGCTTCGTATCGGCTCGGCGTACCCGCAGCCCGAGGAAGAGACGATGGAGGTGCGCGGGAAGGACCTGCTCAGCGGTCTGCCCAAGAGCATCATCATCAGTTCCGGCGAAATACGCGAAGCCATCGCGGAGCCCGTCCAGGCGATCGTTGAGCTGGCGAAGGAGACCCTTGACTCGACGCCGCCGGAGCTCGCCGCGGACGTCATGAACCGGGGGATTGTGCTTGCGGGGGGCGGCGCACTCCTCAGTGGACTGGACCAGCTCATCAGCGCCGAAACCGATATCCCTGTTTACGTCGCGGAGGACCCCTTGGTCTGCGTGGCGATGGGCACGGCCAAGTACCTCGAGGAACTCGACGGTATGCTGGTCACAGACTAGACGGGCAACGCCCACTAGTCGCGGCTTGTGTTCGTGCGGACCGGGAGCCGAGACGACGGCCCCGTCAATCCTCGCCGGAGCTCAGATATTGCGCCACCGGCGTCGTCCGCCTGCAATTGCGAAGGTGGAGCCCTGTTCGTGCTGATGGGCGGCTGGGAGGCCCGTGGCTTGGGCGCCGCTTGACAGTTGATCCCAATACCCTTAACGATGGCCCTGCGCGTTACGCCGTCACAACCAGCGACACACCGGCCCCTCCTGATCATGGCCGCGGTGGCTGTCACCCTGACGATCTGGCAGCACCAGGCTTGGGAGCAGGAGCGCGTGAGTGTACCTGAGTACGTTGCCTTGCGCTTGGCGATGCCGCTTGAGACCGTGTTCTCCCAATTCTTCAGCAGAATGCACGACGCCGGCCTCGCCATCGGCCAGGCCCCCAGGCTGGCTGAGGACAACCGGGCTCTCAGGGACAAGGTCGAGGAACTCGAAGCGCTCCGCATCCTGACTGTGGATGTCTTACTGCAGAACGAGCAGCTCCGCAGGAAACTAGGAATCGAGCCGGAGAAGCCCTTCGACAAGATCGCGGCGCAGGTCATAAGCAGGTCCTCGAGCCGGACCGACCGGTGGGTGCGAATCCGGGCGGCCGGCGGCAAGGAACTCGAGGTCGGGAATGTGGTGCGAGAGGCCAAGGGATTGGTGGGCCGTGTGGTCGAGGCGAGCGGCGATGCGGCGCGCGTCGTACTGCTGGTAGATAGCCACCACGCGGTTCGCGGCGCCGATCTGCGCACGGGCGATGAGGGCATGGTCCACGCCGCCGACGAGCTGGAGGCCGGCCCGAATCGACTGCGGCTCGAGAAGACCCGAAGAGGCGCCCTGATCGCTGAGAACGATATCATCGTGACGTCGCGTGTGGGGGAGACGTACCCGGGAAGCATACCCATTGGCGTTGTGGAGTCGGTGCGCCGGTCACCGGCGAGTGTGAGCAATCTCACCGCCTACATCAAGCCCTACGTGGATTTCGATCATCTCGACTACGTCTACGTCCTGCGCGCGGGTGAGCAGTAACAGCGGCGAGCGGGGTCAACGGGAACGCACGGCGCACAGCATGCAGCGATATATCCTCAGCTTTGTCCTTCTGGTCTTCTCCGCAGCGCTACAGGGCGCCTGGCCGCCGTGGCTGCGTCTGTGTGGGCAGCCTCCGGACCTTGTCCTCGCGACGGTCGTCTGCATCGGCTTGAGCCGCGGCGCCACCGAGGGATGCCTCGCGGGCCTGATCGCCGCAACGCTCTGGGCCGGCGTGAGCCACACGCCCATCGGCGGCCTTTGCGTCGGTTTCATGGTCGTGGGCGCGTGCGCCGGGTTCCTGCGGGGGACCCTACTCGCCGATCGCGTCGAGGTCGCGCTGGCTGTCTCTGCGATCGCAGTAGTCGTGTCGGGGTTCCTGCGCATGATCTTCGTTCCTCCGGCAGTGTTCCTCGTGTGGTTCCAGGGGCTGATGTCTGCCGCGCTGCTCACGGCCATCGCGGCCCCGTTGGTCCTGTGGCTAACCCGCCTGACGCGCATCAGTGACCCGGGCATTTAGGAGTGATCCAGGTTTCGTGAAAATCGTGGGGATGATCCCGGCACGGTACGGCTCGACCCGGCTCGAAGGCAAGGCTCTCGCGGAGATTGCCGGCAAGCCGATGATCCAGCACGTCTACGAACGCGCTGTAGCGACCGAGGCGCTGGATGAAGTGTTGATTGCGACGGACGATGAGCGCATAGCGCGGGCCACGGAGGCTTTCGGCGGCCGCTACGCTATGACCGCGACCACCCACCAGTCCGGCACTGACCGCCTGGCCGAAGTCGCGCGCGGAACTGACTGCGACGTCATCGTTAACATCCAGGGCGACGAGCCAATGATCAAGCCCGAGGCCATCGACGCCGCCGTTGCGCCATTCCTGGCGGACTCCGGCGAGCGGTTTGCGACTCTCGCGACGCCGATCCACGACATCGCCAGGCATCTGGACCCGAACACCGTGAAAGTGGTCGTGGATCAGTCGGGATATGCGCTGTATTTCTCGCGGGCGCCGATCCCGTACTTCAGGCTCGACGCCGATGAGGCATGGCCCGCGGACCGGCCGCGCCAACACCCCGAAACAGGCGTCTGGCCCCTCCATCACATCGGGCTCTATGTCTACACGCGCGAGACCCTCTTGTGGTACTCTGAACTACAGTCGACACCCCTCGAGCAGACCGAGAAGCTTGAGCAATTGCGCGCCCTGGAAAACGGGTGCCCGATCCGCGTGGTCCAGGTTGACTACGCGCCCGTCGGCGTCGATACGCCCGCCGATCTGGAGATGGTCCGGCAGCTTATGACCGGGGAATGACGCGGGAGGAACCGGACGGGCCCCGGCGCAACTTCCGCCACACGGCCTGTCCAAATACACTATGAAGAGCGTGAAGATAACCGACGGCGTTGAGATGGGCGGCGAGAGACTGGCGCTGCTGGCCGGGCCCTGTCTCGTCGAAGACCTCGATACAACCACAGACATCGCCCTGCGCCTCAAGGACCTCTGTGTTGACCTGGGGATGCCCTTTGTCTTCAAAGCGTCCTACGACAAGGCGAACCGGACAGCGATCAGTTCGGTGCGGGGCCCCGGGTGGAAAGAAGGACTGGAGATTCTCGCCAACGTGAAGCAGCGGGCCGGCGTGCCGATCGTGTCCGATGTGCACGAGACGGCGCAGATGTCCGCAGCAGCCGAGGTCTGCGATATTATCCAGATCCCCGCCTTCCTCTCCAGGCAGACCGACTTGCTCGTGGCTGCCGGCAAGACCGGGCGTGTCGTCAACATCAAGAAGGGGCAGTTCATCGCCCCCGGCGACATGAAGCACTCCGCGGACAAAGTGAAGTCCACCGGGAACCACCGCATCATGGTGACGGAGCGCGGATTCGCTTTCGGGTACAACAACCTGATCGTGGACATGCGCGGCCTGGCGATCATGCGCCGGCTCGGGTGCCCCGTGGTGTTCGACGCCACCCATTCGGTGCAGCTTCCGAGCGGAGCGGGCGGCGCGTCAGGCGGACAGCGCGAGTTTGTCGCGCCACTGACCCGGGCAGCCGTTGCCGCGGGCGCGAATGTCCTGTTCATGGAGACGCATCCGTCGCCCGACGCCGCGCCCTGTGATGGCCCAAACATGGTGCCGCTGGATGCCCTCAAGCCAATTCTGCAGACCGCCCAGCGGATATTCGAGGTAGTGAGATCGGTCTGAGCCTGACCGGCTCGCCGCATGACGAGAGATGAGAGACTGATGACAGACGTAGAGGTAGTCCAGCAAGCCCGTGAGACGCTCCTCGTGGAGCGCGATGCTGTCGAAGCGCTGACCGAGCGCATCGGCGACGACTTCGTGGCCGCCTGCAATCTGATTCTTCACATGCGGGGCCGCGTGATAGTGTCCGGCATGGGCAAGTCGGGGGCTGTGGGCCGCAAGCTGGCCGGTACCCTCGCAAGCACCGGCACGCCCGCCCACTTCATGAACCCCGCCGAGGCCCTCCACGGCGACTTGGGGATGGTTACGGAAGATGATGTGATCATCTTCCTGTCGAACAGCGGGGAGACCGACGAGGTCCTCAACATCCTCCCCTTCGTGCGCCGGCGCGGCGCCAAGGTCATCTCGATTTGTGGCGGGACGAATTCGACCCTGGCTCAGGCGTCCGAAGCTGTCCTGGATGCCGAGGTGGCCTGCGAAGCCTGCCCGCTGGGACTGGCGCCGACCGCAAGCTGTGTGGCGCAGATGGCTCTCGGCGACGCCCTCGCGATGGCGATCATGCGTGCGCGCGGCTTCACCACGGAGAACTACGCGGCGAGTCACCCCGGGGGCGCTCTCGGACGGCGGACCCTGTGGCGCGTGCAGGATGTCATGCACGCCGGTGACGAGAGCCCAACGGTGCCGATGGACGCGACGGTGCTCGACGCCATTCTGACGATGAGCCAGGCGACTGTTCGCGGCGCCGTGTGTGTGGTCGATGAGGGCGGCAAGCTGCGCGGGTTCTTCACCGACGGCGACTTCCGGCTCCTGATGCAGCGTGAGGACGACCGCAATGCCGTGATGGGCCTTCCCATCACCCAGGTGATGACGCTTCGCCCGACGGTCGCCGACCCGGAGATGCTCGCTGGAGCCGCGCTGAAGATCATGCAGGACCGGGAGTTCGACAACCTGCCGGTGGTGGACGAGGATGGTGTGGCCCTGGGCGTCGTGGACATCCAGGACCTGCTGAAGGCGGGCATCGTCTAGGGCAGCCTGCCGCAGCGCAGCTTCCCCCGTGAGTGCACGTCGCCCCGGCGCACGCAGCGACCGGCAGCCGGGGCGCTTCCTTCCCATATCTCTGACCAGCGCCCATTCGCCACGCCTGCTGAAGCCGGAAACATACTGCATGGCACAGCTCAAGGTCATCCAGACGTCGGATCTGCACAACCACATCGACCTGCAGAAGGCCGGGCGCCTGCGGAATCTGCGTGTGGAGCACGAGGCATTGCTCGTCGACTGTGGCGACGCGATATGGGCTGGGAACGTGTTCGTGAAGCCGGGGCCTGAGCCGGCCATGCGCCGCATGAATGAAGCTGGGTACCAGGCGATGGCGTTGGGAAACCGGGAGTACTTCTTCCGCGCTTTCGGGCTCATGATGAAGACTGCGGAGGCTCGGTTCCCGGTGCTGTGCGCGAACTTGCTGCCGAAGACAGGCGATCTCGGGCACATCAAGCGCTGGACGGTGCTCGACACGCCCCAGGGCGACAAGGTTGGCTTGTTCGGTCTGACGCCGCTCATGATCGCGCCCAACTCGTGGGCGGAGAGCTTCTCGAACATGCGGTTCATCAGCCACACCCGCGCCGCGCGGGAGGGCGTGGCGGCGCTGCGAGAGCATTGCGACTGGCTGGTCTGCCTGAGCCATATCGGCTTGGAGGGAGACCGGGCCATCGCGGCGGAGTTCGGCGACATCGACCTCATCCTCGGCGGCCACTCGCACACTGATATGGACGAAATGGCCACCGTCAACGGAGTGACCATCTCCCACGTGGGAGCCTACGGGCGGCACGCGGGGCTGATCACCAGCGACGGCGAGCAGCGGCCCTCGGGATTCTCCAGAGAGCTGCTGCCGCTGGAATAGGGGAGAGCCGCCCGGGGAAGACCGAGCAAAGGACATGGCACCCGACACCTTCAGGCTCTATGCGGAATTGGGCAATACGGCCCTGCGCCTCGGTCTTTGGCGGGGCGGGTGGGTCCTAGAGCAGCGCGTATGGGTGCGAGACTTGAGTGGACCCGGCGGCTGGCCCAATGTCCTGTCGGCGGCGTGCGATAACGCCGGTCTACGCGCCGAAGACTGCGAGAGTGTCCTCGCCTGCGCCAGCAGCGTGCACCGCGCGCTCTTTGAACAGGCGGTTCACCGCCTGTTCGGCGTGGCGCCGCGCGTGCTGGGTGTCGACGTTCAGGTCCCGATCCGCACGCAGTATGACGACCCCGCCACGCTCGGGCAGGACCGCCTGCTGGCCGCCTACGCGGCCGCGAACCTGGCAGGGACGCCGTGTCTCGCAGTGGACGCGGGAACCTACATCACCTGCGATGCCGTTTCGGATACGGGGGAGCTTCTGCCCATCGCCATCGCGCCGGGCCTTGGGCTTGTGCGGGCCGGTGCGGACACGACGGCGCCCCACATCGCTCCCCTGCTGCACGAGGCCCTGGCGGGCGGCCTCGCCGGGGTCTCATCTCCGGCGACCAGCACTGAGGGGTCTCTGCGGACCGGCCTCGCCGGCTACCTCGGGGGAACGGTCGACCGCCTTCTCGATGAGGGCGCACGCGCACTTGGTGGACGACCGGACGTGCCTGCTGTTCTGACGGGGGGCGACGGTGCGCTCGTCCTTGAGACGGCCCGGCACATCTTGCGTCACGAGCCCATGCTCGCCCTGAACGGGCTGAGAGAACTGGATGGACTGAACGAGCAACAGTGATTCGCGAGAATGCACTCACGACAGATGAATACCGGTGGTCCATCGGCGATGTTGAGATCGCCGGCCCTCTCGTCCTCGGCCCGATGGCCGGGTTCACCTCTCCGGCGTTGAGAATCCTGTGTCGGCGCGCGGGCGCGCATCTCGTCTACTCGGAGATGGTGGCGGCCCAGGGCATCAAGCACCGAAACCGGAAGACCTTCGCATTGCTGCGGACCTTCGATCAGGAGCAGCCCGTGGCGGTCCAGATATTCGGTGGCGATCCGGAGATCATGGCGGATGCGGTGCCCTTTGTGGAGAAGGCCGGCGCGGCGATCATCGACATCAACATGGGCTGTCCGGTGCCGAAGGTCCTGCGCTCAGAAGGTGGCGCGGCGCTGATGTACGACGCGGAGCGCGCTGTGGCCATCGCGGCTGCGGTGGCCGAACGCGCGACGGTGCCTGTAACCTGCAAGATCCGGGCGGGTGTCATCCTCGGAGACTCGAGCTACCTCGATCTCGCCCTGCGCCTCCAAGACGCCGGAGTGGCCGCCGTGGCCATCCACGGTCGCACCGTCAAACAGGGCTATTGCGGCGACGCGGACCACGCCCATACCAAGGCCCTCGTCCAGGCCCTGGACATCCCGGTCATCGCCAGCGGCGACGTCTTCTCGCCGAAGCTGCCGGCCTCGATCATCGACGACACGGGTTGTGCGGGGGTCATGATCGCGCGCGGTGCTGTGGGCAGACCGTGGATCTTCTCTCAGGCGAAGGACGTCCTGGCCGGGCGCGAACCATCTGCCGACCCAGCGCCCGGGACGCGTATGGGCATCGCTCTGTGTCAGGCGCAGATGATGGCGCTGGAGATCGACGAGGCGCGTGCGGTGCACAAGATGCGCGCTCACTTGGCGTGGTACACGAAGGGACTGCCTGGCGGGAAACGCTTGCGGGGAGCTTTCAACACGATCCAGTCGCTGGGGGATATGCGCGGGCTCATGCATGATTACGTGGACTACCTGGCGGCCAAGGACGTCGAGCCGCCGCCGGAGCGCGCCAAGTGAAAACGGCCGCGACATGATGTCGCGGCCGTTCGTATTAGAGTGCTTCATTGAGGACTACGGGCCGCCGTGGATGGCGTTCCGCCCGGCCGACCGCAGCCCGTAGAGAGTGTCCCTGAACTGACCCTCGCCCCCTAGCTGATTAAGCCAGAGGAAGCCCCCGAACGCCGCCACCGCCACGATGATCGCCCAGTCTCTGCCGACGCTCCCGTTCTCGTCTGCCCACAAGCGGACCAGCATCTTGATCACCTTAATCATCCCCTCTCTGTGTTGCCCCACCCGGCGTCTTCCCTCTTGTTTCTACCCTATTTGACGAGGGAGAAACAAGCAAGTTCAGCAGAGGCTCAAGATACTTGAGGAATGATCTATATCTGGATTGCGCATGATCGGGAGTGACTGGTCTCAGCAGCTCTGGAGCGCGGGAGTGGACGCACCAGAAGGACGCGCAATAAGCTGAGCAGCTACCGTGGAAGTGTGGGCGCTGAGGAACAAATGGCGGATAATGGGCTCTGAAGCGCTCAAGGGACGATTCCGAGGAAGCGCCGGGTGGCCCAACTCAGGTTCACCATCACTTCGGCGAGGCCATCCTCCCCCCCGAGTTGGATGAACCAGATGATCCCGGCTACCGCGACCAGCGCCAACACGACCGCGTAGTCGGTGGCGGTGCCCCCGTCTTCTTCGCCCATGGTCCGGAACATTCTCCCGATCATACTCAATCTTCCTTCAATAACATATAGCTTTCATCAACATACCCAAATTCCGTCACCGTTAATCGCCATTCGGGGGGCCTCGGGGCTATTGGGGCCCTCAGCCGGACGGCGTCTCTGGGAGTAGGGGGCCCCCAAGAGCGCCGCCGGCCATCGCGAAAACCAACGCGACGACGACGACGTAAAGCGCCACAGTGCACAGAAGAGGGATGTCGGTGAGCAGGACGCGGTCGGGGGCTTCGCCCTCGCCGTGCCGATGGACGAGGTACATGTAGCGGAAGATGCCATAGATCACGAGGGGGATCGTGAAGATCAGGTCGCGGCTACCGACTTCGCCCACGGTGCGCTCACTGATCGTGTACAGACAGTAGGACATGAGGGTAGACGCCGTCACGATGGCGATCATCTGGTCCAACATTTCGGGCGTGTACTCGGAGAGGATTCGACGCGTGGTGGCGGCGTTCTCATCGAGGCTGACGATCTCCTGGCGGCGCTTCGTGAATGACAGGAACAGCGCCAGCAAGAGAGTGCACATGAGCAGCCAGGGCGATATCTCCACCTTGATCGCCTCGGCGCCGGCGACCGCCCGGAGCACAAAGCCGCCCGCAACGGTGAGGGCATCCAGGATCACGACATGCTTGAGCAAGAAGTGGTAGCTCAGGGTCAACCCCAGGTACCCCACGGCCACGAGGCCGGTCCCGGTATTGACGAAGAAGCACCCGGCGACCGCGATCGGCGCGAGCAGCCCGGCAGCGACGATGGCCGTCGTGGGGGAGAGAGCCCCCGATGCCAGGGGCCGATGGCGTTTCTTGGGGTGCCGGCGGTCCTGCTCCAGATCGGCCACGTCATTGACCATGTAGACCGTGCCCGACAGGACGCAGAACGAGACGAAGGCCACCAGCACGCTACCGATGGCCTCCGTATTCATGAATTCCTTGGCGAACAGCAATGCTGCGAACAGCAAGAGGTTCTTGGTCCACTGCTTGGGGCGCATGGTCCGGAGGAGAGCACTGAACGTGTTCATTGCCTCATCCTATGCTGCAGTGATGGCTACGGTGCGGGCTGCGAACCTTGCCTGAGAACCGGGAACAGCACGACCTCGCGGATGCTCGGCCGATCACACAAGAGCATCACGATGCGGTCGATGCCAAGGCCCATGCCTCCCGTGGGTGGCAGCCCGTGCTCCAGAGCCCGCACGAAATCGTCATCGATCGGGTGAGCCTCTTCGTCGCCGGCGCGACCGGCTGCTGCCTGCTCCTCGAACCGCGCGCGCTGGTCCAGCGGGTCATTCAACTCGCTGAAGGCGTTCCCGCACTCCTGCCCGCCGATGAAGGGTTCGAACCGCGCCGTGAGATCTGGCTGGTCCGATCGGCGCTTGGCAAGCGGCGAGATGGCGACCGGGTAGTCGGTCACGAAGGTGGGCTGGATGAGGTCCGCTTCCACGTACCGGTCGAAGGCCTTCGTGAGCAGGCCCGCGTAGGTTTCGTCCGCGGTGTCACCCAGATCAAGACCCTCGCAGGCTGCCCGAGCGTCCTCGTCGCTCTCGAAGCAGGCGAAATCGACGCCGGTGGCCTCCTTGACGCAGTCGAGTAGCGAGACCCGCCGCCACGGGGGCGTCAGGTCGATCTCTTGGCCCTGGTAGGTGAAGGTCAGGGACCCGTTTGCCGCCTCAGCCATGCGGCAGACGAGGCTCTCCACGAGCTCCATCATGCCCTCATAGTCTGTGTATGCCTGGTAGGCTTCCAGGATAGTGAACTCCGGATTGTGGCGCGTGTCGATGCCCTCATTCCGGAAGACCTTCCCGATCTCGAAGACGCGCTCCATGCCGCCGACCACGAGACGCTTCAGGTACAGCTCCGGGGCGATGCGCATGTACAGCGACATCTCCAGAGCGTTATGGTGCGTCGTGAAGGGCCGGGCGTTGGCGCCGCCGTATAGTGGCTGCAGGATCGGCGTTTCGACTTCGTGGAA
>JALGSS010000967.1 GCA_029821745.1 Candidatus Zipacnadia bacterium | reverse complement strand
CCGGTCTCGGGGTCAAGGCAGACGAGGTAGCCCGGATCGCCGATGCCGTAGATGTGGCCCTCGTGGAGGACGGGGGAGTTGAAGTGGGCCTGGAGTTCCTTATTGGCCCAGCGGACCTTGCCGCCCTCTTCGGTGACGTCGATCAGGCCGCAGCCGAGCTTGTAGCTGGTGGTAGCGAATAGGGCATCCCCGACAACAACCGGGTCGGCGATGTTCACCGGGTTCCTGGCTCGCCAAATCGCGCGCCACAGAACCTGACCCGTATCCGGGTCAACACCGATGATGGTTCCCGCGGTGGTGACAACGTATTGCCTGATCCCGCGGATGGTCGCGATGAGCGGCGTGGGGTAGGAGATCGGGTCTGCGTTGCCTCCGGTCCAGAGGGTCTCGCCGGTGTCCTTGTTGAGCGCGATCACGTTATGCTCGGGGCCACCGTGCACGATGATCAGCTTGTCGCCATCGACAACGGGCGAGCCACTGTAGTGCCAGTCCGGCACCTTGCCGCCGAGGTCTGCCACGGCGTCCTTGGACCAAATGAGCTGCCCGCTGTCGGCGTCGAGGCAGTGGAGAAGACCCTTGCGGCTGAACGTATACAGCTTGCCGTCGGCGAAGGTGGGTGCAGCCTTCGCGAACCCGTACTTCTCCTTGCCGGGATCGGCGTATGTGAACTGCCACAGTTCCTTGCCTGTACTGAAGTCCAGAGCGCGGACGACGTCGTTGTCCTCCACGTGGTCGATGATGAACACCTTGCCCGCAGCCACGGAGGGGCTCGTAAAACCCCTGTCCGACAGCGAGATTCTCCACATCTCGGCGGGGGGCTTCTGCACCCAGTTCTTGTTGATGCCCTCGTCGGGCGCGGTACCGTTGGCTTGGGGCCCGCGAAACTGGGGCCAGTCTGCGGCGAGGGTCGTTGAGGCGAATGCAAGCGAAAGCAGGACGAGCGCGAGTGCGCCCCGTGTGACTTTGTGCATATTCAGTCCCCTTGTATGGCTGCCGGCTACAGCAGCTACAGTGCGCTCCCCCGGGCGGCTGACATCGGCGGATCGTGCGGCGCGTGCGGTCTCCTTTTCAACGCCCGCACCCGTCGTTCCTGCTCCCGGCGAGCGTGTAAAGCCGCGGATCGTCGCGGCGGAGGATGTTGTCGTCTGGGAGGACACCGTCGGTGAGGGCGGGAACTGTGCCCATGGTATCGACAGCTTGCCCACCGGAGTGTTGCCCATGAAGCAGGCGGTATGGATCGGGATACTGATCGCTTTCGGGTCCCTGTCAGGCTGGGCGGCCCCCTATGTGGCGTATGTCGGGAACATCTCCGTGCATTCGACCTCGGAGAACGCGCGGATCATCGTCGTGGACCTGGGCACCGGGAATGCGACGGATGTCAGCAAGGGCCTGTTCTCGGCCCGTTCGCCCGGCTGGGCGCAAGACGGCAGCCGCGTGGCCTTCCAGGCGCTCGATGAGGGCCTGTGCGACATCTTTGTCTGTGGGCCCGATGGCAGCGACCGGGTGAACGTGACGGCCACGGCGGACGTGTGGGAGACGTCGCCCTGTTTCGCTGGTCCGGGGCGAGTCGTGTACCTGGCCGGGGCGGATCGGTCGGATCTATGGATGGCGGATCTGGCGTCAGGCGAGAAGACGCAATTGACCCGGCAGCCGCTCTTCTACGGTACCCCGGTTGGGTCGCCGGACGGGTCTCTGGTGGCGGTCGCGGGGTCACCGAAGCTTGCGGGCCCCGGGGACATCTACGTGATATCGGTCGCGGACGGCACCGTGACGAACCTGACTCAGGCTCCGGCGGTCTACTCGACACCCGCGTTCTCCCCGGACGGTCAGATGATCGCCTTTGCCTACGACGGCAGGGATATCGGGGGCGCGACACGAGGGGTCGCCACGCTGGCCCTTGACGGTGAGGAGCCGGCGCTCCTCGCCAGTGACGGGTATCCTCTCGGCGCTCTGTGCTTCTCTCCGGATGGCGGGCGGATCGCTTACACATCCTCCACCTGCTACCACAACACGTGGGTTCGGGTGATGAACGCGGACGGGACTGAGAACGAGCGCATCACCCCGAGCAGCGCCCACATTATCGGGTGGCCGTCGTTCACCTCGGACGGTCGGGGTCTCGTGTACCAGGGCGTGTACGGCGCGAAGTACACGGCCC
>JALGSS010000966.1 GCA_029821745.1 Candidatus Zipacnadia bacterium | reverse complement strand
TTCAGCGCTCGAAATGCGGAACCGCGAGCGCCTGCCCCGTCTCGATGGCCTCCGTCGCCACGATCATCGCCACCGCGCTGTTGGCCCCCTCAAAGGCATCCACGAGCGTCGGCTTATCCTCCAGAATGCAGTCGAGGAAATGCTCGATCTCGGGCTCGTACGGATGGCCCGCGATCTCCTTGTCCGAGATGTCCTCGACCGTCACATCATGCCCCTCGCCCAGCATCACCTTGCCCTGGCGGACCGTGCCCCTCGTGCCATAGACCTCCAGGTTGTTGAAGTCCGGGCGCGGGCCGACGATCCCGTAGGCGCCCGTCAACTTGCAGGTCGCCCCGCCGGCGAGCTTGACCACCGCGCACATGCAATCCGGGTGCTGCATCGCCGGGAAGGCGATGCTGTTGCCGAAGCCCGTGACTTCGACGGCGTAGGAGCCGCTGTACCAGCGCAGCAGATCGAACTGGTGGGAGCAGCCTCCCACTAGCACTTTCTCGTGCTCCAGGTACCAGTTGATATTCCCGATGTGCGGGTTGATCCGCGATGGGTCCGCCTGGACCTTGAGACCGTGGATGTAGTCGGCCGCCAGGTAGAAAATGTCCCCCAGTGCTCCGGACGAGCAGAGCCGGTGCACCTCGACATTGTACGGGTTGAAGCGCAGAATCTGACCCACCATCGTCTTGCGGTCACTTTGGCGCGCCGCGTCGGTCATCCGCTCCAGGTCCTCGCGGGTATTGCCCATCGGCTTCTCGACGAGGACATGGCATCCCGCCTGGAGGCCCTTGACGAACGGCTCCGCATGCAGGTGATCGGGAGTGTTGACCGACAGCACATCCAGATCGGCCTGCTCCAACATCTCGTCCAGGCTCGTGTACAGTCCGACGCGGTCGTCGAAGTCGCCCGATGCCTTGCACGCCTCGAGCTTGGCTTGGTCGAAATCGCAGATGCCGACGAGGTTGGACTTGGGGTTCAGATAGTGCGTGTGCGCGTGGGCGGTGCCGTTGTGACCGATCCCGACAACGCCGACTCTGAGAGTGTCCATTGCGTTCCTCCAGGGGATACGCCACAAGCCTACTGTGCGCCGTACTTGATGGTTAGTGCCACGTCCTCGGCGGTCTGATCGCCATACTCCGGGTAGATGCCGACGATCACGGCGTCGCCCGGCTTGATGCCCTCGAAGGTGGCCTTGAAGGCGGCCTCGACCTGCTCGGGGCTCTCGCATAGCCGCCCGGCCGCGAGGATCTTGAACGCGAGACAGGTCTTCGAGGTGCTGCGGATCGCCGCGTACATCCGGGGTGGATCGGACTCCAGATAGACCTCGCGTAGCGGGATCGGCACGTGCCCCAGGAGCTCAAGCAGTTCCTCCCGGGTGCGGTGGCGCTCGTACACGCAGGTCATATAGAAGTCGATGTCCCAGCCCTCGTCCTCAATGGTCTCGACGACGGCGGGCATGTGGGTTGAGACACCGACCTGGGTGCCGGTGTCACGGATGCGCTTGCAGAACTCGCGGGCCTCATGCAGGCGCCCTTCCTTGAACATGGTGTCGGTGAGTTCGCCGTGGTGAGCGACGCCGATCGCTCCCGCCTGGGCGATCTCCTCAGCGCTACATGGCGCCTCCGGATCATCGGCGGCCAGGGACACGTACTGCATGTTCCCGCCGGCGTCGTTGTACTCGCGCCACCAGTCGAGATTGCGCCCGCTGGACTGCCATGCGTTGACCCCGAGCTCCTCGCACCGCCCGAGGAGGGCCATCACGTTCTCGTTGGTGAAGTACCGGCGCATCTGCTGGTTGACGAAGGTGGACAGATGAGAGCCACCGTTGATCGGGTTCGCGCCGACGATCAGCCGGGAAATGTGCGTCGATCCGAAGGGCACAAGGGGCATGGCATCGGCGGCTTGCCCGGCCCCGGTTGTGTCTGCATTCATTGCTGCTGCTCCTTCCGCATGAGGCGTCGTCGCCGGATCGGTGAGTTGTGCTGAGAAGCGCGGGCGTCCCCGACGTTACACATCGCCCCTCACCCTCTTCCTGCGAGGAAGGGGGAACGGCACACAGCCGTGCGGACCCATCCCGTGGCCGTCCGCCTTTGTAGGCCCGCGGCTTGTACGCAGCCGCGTCGTTGCCAAGAACGGCAGCCAGACAGGATTGTCTGGCCCACCAACGGCAG
>JALGSS010000083.1 GCA_029821745.1 Candidatus Zipacnadia bacterium | reverse complement strand
TAGTAGAGGGGGATGGTGCTCTTGGGAGTCGCGAAGGGGCACCAGATCAAGGCCACATTGGGGGCGCCGCGGTAGAAGGCTTCGTAGACCAGGCGCCACTTGCGGATGTAGTTGTCGGGGTCCCCGGCCCAGGCCTCCCAGTCTCCGTTCATCTCTGAAGCGAAGCGCAGGAATATCGGGCGGCCGTAGTGGGCGCAGGCCTGCACCCAGCCACGCAAGTACTCGTCGTCCTGCACGCTACCAAGGCCTTCATTGGGCTCCCACGCGATGTGTGGCGTGGCCCCGAGCTGCTTAAGCTTGTTGGCCCACTCGAAGGGGAAGGGCCGGCCGTAGCCGACGTATCGGAAGTAGGTGGCGTGCTTCTTGCCTGTCAGGCGCTCGAAGGTCTGGATGTCGTCGCGCGCGACCGGGTCGAGCTCAACGTAGGCGCCGATGTAGCAACCCCGCGGCGGCTCGAACGGGGCAAGCGCCTGCGCAAAGCAACTGGCGGCAGTGATCAGAAAGGCCAGACTGTGGAGGCAGAATTGAGTCATAGTGGTAATTCGCCCGGCAGCGGCTTCACACTCGGACAGAGGCAATGCCATCGATTATATTAGCGTGCTGCCGGTTGCGTCAAACGCCGACGGCTGCGTTGGCCGGGCCCGGCGATATTGGCCGCCCGGTCAGCAGGCGGTATACTACGCGTGAAGATGCGACGCCCCGGGCAACCGGCGCTGTCGATTACTGACGCTCGACCGTGAGGGACTGGTGCTTGTGGAGATCATCTTGGCTGACCATGCAGGGTTCTGCTTTGGCGTTCGTCGTGCCATTGAGAGAGCGCTGGACGAGACGGCGAAGCGTGGGAAGCTGTACTCGCAAGGGCCGCTGATCCACAACCGCCAGGTGGTGGATGGGCTTCGTAAGAAGGGTCTGGAACCCGTAGACAACATTGACGATGTGCCCCCCGGCTCGACGGTGATGCTGCGGACCCACGGGGTCGGCCCCTCCGTCTACGAGCACGCGGAGAAGAACAGCCTGGATGTCATCGACGCGACCTGCCCCTTTGTGGCTCGAGCCCAGATGGAAGCCTCACGTTTGCACAAGGCGAATTACCTGGTGCTGGTACTGGGCGAGCCGGACCACCCGGAAGCCCAGGCGATCCGCGAACACACGGGTGGGCACGCGATCATCGTGGAGCGATCCGCCGACGTTGACTTCTCGTCCCTGCCCAAGCGCGTCGCGGTGGTCTGCCAGACGACGCAACGGCTTGAAGCCCTGCGAGAACTGGTCAACGCTCTGCTCGGGCACACGACGGAGCTCGTCGTCGTGAACACGATTTGCGACGCGACGAGCCAGCGCCAAGACGCCGTGTGGGCCATGGCGCAGAACGTGGAGGTCGTCATCGTGATCGGGGGCAGGCACAGCGCGAACACGACGCGCCTGGCCCAGATCTGCACCGATGCGGGGAAGCCCACGTACCATATCGAGACGGCGGATGAGATCGATTGCGCGTGGTTCCGTGGTGTTGCGAGAGCCGGCGTTACTGCCGGCGCTTCCACTCCCGATGAGGCCATCGACGCGGTGCTGCAGAGAATCCGAAAGTGCGAGAGGGAACTCGAGGCGTCGGCGTAAGGCGGTCGCTTGGTCCAGCGGGTACGGGCCCCCGGAGGTGGTGTCTTGGCTGGGGAACAAACGTTCTAATAATACTTGACTACGGCCCACCCATGACTATAATGGATTCAGGTGGACCGCTTGACGAACCTAAGTTTCGCAACAGAAATGACGAACTAACCGGAAGTCCCTGAGAGCGCTGATACGTGTGGCCGGCAGTGGAGACTCAGGGGCTTTCGCTTTCCGGAATGAGATATGACCAACATGCAGCACACCTTGGCCCGCAACGTACCGGCGATGGGCAAGCTGATCGACGGCCTCAAGCACACCTTCCTGGGCGACCCGAACCGAGCGAACGGCAACTGCCCGGCGATGCTCATCAAGGTGCAATGCGGCCGTTGCGGCGAGATCATCTCCGTCCGTGTCGACAAAGCAAGCGATCTGCTGGCCGAGTATCCGGACGCCGAGGACGATTCGGAAGAAGCCGTCCAGCCCGACGGGTACATCCTGCACAAGGAAGTCGTCGGCAGGCAATGCCAGAACCTCGTTCGCTTCCGGCTGGACTTCGACAGCAAGCGCCGCATCACCAAGCAAGCCATTGAGGGCGGCGAACTCATCGAGTGGCATGACACGGAGTGACGCTCCCTGGACGCCCTCACTGATCGCTCGATGAGCAGGTCCTCCGGCAAGGATTCTGTCCCTCCCCGAACACACCCACCGCTCATTGCCCTGGGCGCACTGTGCGCGCTCATCTACGCGTTCCTGGTCGCCGTGCCGCAAGTGCAGGGCGTTCCGCCGCACATGGCGCTCTACGGAGGCAGCCTGCTGCTGGCGGTGCTGTCTCTGGCGCTCATAGGCGTGGGGGCCATCTGGCGCTCGACCCCGCTGGATGAGTGCGTGCTCGCGGCCTCGTTCCTGGTGCTGTGGGTGCTGGGGGCTCGGGCCGCGCAGTTCGGCGACGTGGGTAAACTGTATGTTGGGCCCGCGGCCGATGTGAGCTTTCTGCTGGCCTGTTTGTGCCTGGGCAAATTGTTGTCACGCATCGTGCGGGAACGCGCGATGACGCTGCCGGTGTGCGTGGTGGCGGGTCTGGCAGATGTCTTCACCGTGTTCTTCGGCCCGACGGGTCAGGCGCTGGAGAAGGTGCCCGAACTGGTGAAGAAACTGTCGCTTGCGGTGCCCCAGGCGGGTTCGGCGGCGGGGCCGGAAGGGGTCCGCGGACTCGCTCACGTGGCTTCGATGGGCCTGGGCGACTTCATCTTCCTCGCCCTCTTCATGGCGTTGGCCGTCCGATATGCATTCCCCGCCGGGCGGACCTTCGTGGCCGTCGTCGCTGCGGCTTGCGCCGGCATTGTGCTGGCTTTGGCCGTGAACATCCCCATGCCGTTGCTGCCCTACATGGCAACAGGTTTCATCCTCGCCAATGCCCGCCAGTTCCGGCTTTCGCCTCAAGAGCGCAGGGATCTGCTGATCGCTCTCGGTGTGCTGGTCGCGGTTCTCGCCGTTGCGGCAGTCGCCTTGCGCTTATAACGCACCCCATGCTAATCTACACAAAGGTAAGAATTTACCCTTCTCACGCATGCTTCGCCTTTCTGCCGCCGACGTCACAGGGCACTGCCCCCGGGCGTTGGCGGAGCAGTTTGTGCAAAGGAGTCCCCCACCGTGTCTGAGCGATACGAGTTCCAGGCGATCGAACCGAAATGGCAGCGGTATTGGCAGGAGAACGAATCCTTCAAGTCCACGCCTGATCCGTCCAAGCCCAAATACTACTGCCTGAACATGTATCCGTACCCGTCCGGCGACCTGCACATGGGTCATATGCGCAACTACATTATCGGTGACGTTCTGGCCCGTTTCCATACGATGCTGGGTGAGTGCGTGATGCATCCGATGGGCTGGGACGCTTTCGGGCTTCCGGCTGAGAACGCCGCAATCCAGAGGCAGATTCACCCGTCTGAATGGACGGCGGACTGCGTCGCCAAGATGAAGGAGCAGTTTGCGGCCCTGGGCATCAGCTACGACTGGGACCGTGAGGTTGACTGCTCGCAGCCGGACTACTACAAGTGGACCCAGTGGCTGTTCCTGAAGCTGTATGAGGCGGGCCTCGTGTACACCGGGACCACGAACATCAACTGGTGTCCGTCGTGCCAGACTGTGCTGGCGAACGAAGAGCTGGACGGCGACAACTGCGAGCGGTGCGGGTCCTTCGTGGAGCCCAAGGAAGTCGACAGGCAGTGGCTTTTCAAGATCACCGACTACGCCCAGAAGCTACTGGATGACATCGAGCTATTGGACAACTGGCCCGAGCGGGTCAAGTCGATGCAGGCGAACTGGATCGGCCGGTCCGAAGGCGTCACCTTCAGCCTCAAGATGGAGGGCCGGAACGACGAGATCGAGGTCTTCACGACACGGATCGACACGATCTACGGGATCACGTATGTCGTCCTGGCGCCGGAGCACCCGCTGGTGGGGCAGTTGACGGCCGGCACCGAGCATGAGCAGCCGGTGCACGATTTCGCGATGGGGGCACTGCGCGAGGGAGAAGTGGCCCGTACCTCCGCCGAGACTGAGAAGCGCGGGATCTTCACCGGCGCGTACGCGATCCATCCACTGACTCAGGAGCGTGTTGAGATCTGGGTGGGGAATTACGTGCTGATGGGCTACGGTTCCGGCGCGATCATGGCCGTTCCGGCCCACGATCAGCGCGACCTGGAGTTCGCGCGCGAGTACGGTCTGCCGGTGAAGGTCGTCATTCAGCCTGAGGGCGAGGACCTGGATGCGGAGACGATGACCGAGGCGTATGTAGAGCCGGGCGTCCAGGTGAACAGCGGCCAGTTTGACGGCATGAACTCGGAAGACGCTAAGGGCGCCATCGCCG
This sequence comes from Candidatus Zipacnadia bacterium, assembly GCA_029821745.1. Lineage (GTDB taxonomy): Bacteria > Armatimonadota > Zipacnadia > Zipacnadales > JABUFB01 > JALGSS01. The sequence continues at coordinate 6,746 of JALGSS010000083.1, read as the reverse complement.
ACCATCTGGAACAGGTAGGGCTCGGGTCGCGCGGCGTCAACTTCCGGCTCCGCGACTGGCTGATCTCGCGGCAGCGGTACTGGGGCACGCCGATCCCGATGGTGTGGTGTGAGGATTGCGGCGCCGTGCCTGTGCCCGAAGAGGACCTGCCGGTTCTCCTGCCGCAGGATGCCGACTTCAGGCCGACGGGTGACTCGCCGCTCGAGCGCCACCCGACCTTCTCGAAGGCCACGTGTCCCACGTGCGGGAAGCCGGCCAAGCGTGAGACGGACACGATGACGACGTATGTGGATTCGTCGTGGTACTACCTGCGCTACGCCAGCCCGCACGAGGATGATCAGGTCTTCGACCGCAAGGACGTGGACTACTGGCTGCCGGTGGATCAGTATGTGGGTGGAGTCGAACACGCGGTTCGCCACCTGCTGTACAGCCGGTTCATCACCAAGGTGCTCAAGGACCAGGGCTACCTGAGCTTCGACGAGCCCTTCGCTCGGCTGTTCACGCAGGGGATGATCTACAAAGACGGGACGAAGATGAGCAAGTCGCGCGGCAACGTCGTCGGCATCGACGAGATGGTGCAGCGCTACGGGGCCGACACGGCTCGCGCCTTCATCCTCTTCGTTGGACCGCCGGAGCAGGATGCGGAGTGGAGCGAGAAGAGCGTCGAGGGCGCTCACCGGTTCCTGCAGAGGGTCTGGCGCGCTGTGGTCGAGGGCCCGGAGTTTGACGGCGACTGGGCGGCGAACCTGCCCGCTGACCCGGACGAGGACGACCGCGCTATGCGTCGGAAGACCCACCAGACAATCCAGAGGGTGTCCGACGACATCGCCCAGATGGGCCTCAACACGATGATCAGCGCCATGATGGAGCTGACCAACGAGCTTCTGCCATACAGCCAGAGCGTCGGGGACAGCGCGGCCAAGGCGGCGGTCTACAGCGAGGCGGTCGAGTCGCTGATCATCATGCTCTCGCCGGTCTCGCCGCACCTGACCGAGGAACTGTGGGCGCGCACGGGACACCAGCCGAGTGTGATGGGTGCCCCCTGGCCCCAGTCTGACGCGTCCCTGGCGACTGAGGAGACGATCACGGTCGTCGTCCAAGTGAACGGGAAGCTGCGAGACAAGCTGGAAGTCGCGCCGGGCGCTGACATGGAGCCGCTGAAGGAGCAGGCCGCCGGACTGCCGGGGGTTCAGAAGCATCTCGAGGGCAAGAGTGTCGTGAAGGTCATTGCAGTACCTGACAAGCTCATCAACATCGTGGTAAAGTAGCTACGGACCCATCTCGACCACGAAAGACGGGTGCCCTATATGGGGAGGCGCAGGGGAAGACAGGCTTCGCGGACGGCTACGCTGACAGGGTTCTTGATCAAGCTGATCGGGCTCGGCGTTCTGGCCCTCAGCATTCTGGGTTGCATTCCAGGCCAATGAGGCAGTTAATGTGACGCGGTCTGCGTCACTCGTTGGTTCATTGAGATGAAGTGGCTGCCGCGTCAGACCCCCGGTCTGACGCGGCGGGCAGGCGGACTGATACGCCGGTGAGCACCTGCAGTCTGCGGCCCAATCCCGTCGTAGACCGGGGGGTGTAGGTCTTGGAGTTCACGCGAACGCAGCATTGGGTCATCGGCGGCGCAATCCTCGTCGCGCTGCTGGCGACGATTGTCATGCTGGTGTCCCGCGGGCGCTCCGACGAAGTCACCATCGTTGATGCCGGGGTCGAGGTCGGCCAGGCTCAGGCCGGCTCGCAGTCATCGCTGCTGACCGTGCACGTGGTGGGAGGCGTCAAGTACCCGGGCGTCTACCGGGTCCGTAACGGCGCGCGAGTGTGCGACGCGGTGGTTGCCGCCGGTGGGCTGACCTCCCTTGCCGATTCCCAGGCCGTAAACCTGGCGGCTTTCCTCACGGACGGGCAACAGGTGTATATCCCGGCCCGCAACAGCCAGCTCGCCTCGGCGAGCACTCCCGTCGCTTCCTCCTACCCGCAACTCCAGACCCAGCGAAGCGCCCCACCGGCCCCACGCCAAACCGCGCCCCAGCGGCGCCCAGTTAGCGGCGTCGCGGCCCGCACGCGCCAGGTCCCATCCTCCGCGAAGCCAGGCGTGTCGCCGCCGACCGGGCAAAGCGTCGCACCTTCGCTTCCCTCCAGACGTGCCGCGAGTCCCACCGGCTCCGCATCGCCCCCGGCGGCGGCCTCTGGGTCACAGGCTGCGGGAACTCGTAGCGCGCCGCCGTCGTCATCACGACGCAGCCGATCTGCACCGACCGCATCCTTCCCAATCAACGTGAACTGTGCCACGGAGACGCAACTCCAGGCTCTCCCTGGTGTGGGTGCCTCCCTGGCGTCGCGCATCGTCCTGTACCGTATGCAGCACGGCCCCTTCCGCCGTCTCGAAGATCTGACGAACGTCAAGGGCATCGGCAGCAAGACTGCGAGCAAACTCGCCCCGTACATTACTCTGTGACGCTGAACTCTCGTGACCCAGCACTCTGACATGCTCGACGTTCTGCGCCGTTCCCTGCGGGCCCGTCCGATCATCCTGCCGGCTCTCGGGCTGGTGAGCGGAATCGTGCTCGCCGACCTCGCCGGTCTGAGCGCCGGGTGGTACCTCATTCCGGCGGCGGCCGGCGTTCTGGTCGGCGTGTGGCCATCGTCAGGCGCGCGAGCCGGAATTGGGCTGGTGGTGGCCCTCGGGGCACTGGGGGCCGCCCTGCACAGTGCTAACCTGACCCCCGGATCGGCTGATCTGAGCACGTGGGAGGGCGCGAGAGGAGTGTCCGTGTCGGTCACCGTGACCGACTGCCTCTACGAACGCGACTGGCGTTCTGAGTATCTCGGCGAGGCCCGGAGTTTGGGCGAGCCGGGAGGCAAGACGCACCGGGTTTCGGGTCGCGTGCGGGTCAAACTGCGCGGGGCGAAGCGCCTGCCCCTGTACGCGACGGTGATGGTGGAGGATGCCGGGGTGAGTCGTCCGCCGGCGCGGACCAACTGGCACCAACGGGACCGGCGCAAGATGCTGGCGCGCCAGGGAATTCACAGCATCATCGAGGCCAGGGGCACGCGGGTACTTGACGAGACTACCGCACGCGCGTTGATCGCGCGCAAAGCCCAGGGACTCAGGCATCGCATGATGGGGCTGCTGCGCGCGTCGATGCCCGGAGGGACGGCTGAAGAGAAACGGCGCGATGCCATGCTGCTCGCCGGGATGGTCTTCGGGGAGGATGCTGCGCGGGTGGATGACGATGTGCGGGAGCTGTTTCGGCGCACGGGAACGATTCATCTGCTGGTCGTGTCGGGCGCGCAGGTCTCGATCATCGTCCTGGTCATCGTCAGCCTGACGAGTGGCCGGCGGCGGCCAAGCTGGTGGCACATTGCGGCGATCGCGCCCCTGCTGCTGTTCTTCGGGCTGATCGTGGGGATGGGCCCCTCCATTACGCGCTCACTCATCATGTGCGGCTTGTGGGCGCTGTGCATGCGAGTGGATCGCCAGTATGACCTGGCTTCGTCCATTGCTGTGGCTGTGATCGTGCTTACGCTGGCGAACCCGTCCGTGGTCTTCAATGTAGGGGCGCAACTGACCTTCGCGGCGACCATTGGGGTGGCCGCGTTCCTCCCGCGCAGGTATCACCACGAGACAGGCGAGGTGGTACCGAACCACGGCTTCAAGTCGGCGGCGCTTGGGACCCTCGGCGCATGGGTGTTCGTCACGCCTATCCTGATGCATTACTTCTACAACCTCGCGCTCCTGGGCAATCTCGCCAATCTGATCGCGGTGCCGGTCTCCGGGGCGGTGGTAATCGTGGGCCTGCTCTCCGTCGCTTTCGGGCTGGTGGCTCAACCCGTCTGCGTCGTGGGCTGCTGGGTGGCGAAGGTTCTGCTGGAGATCATTCTGTTCACGAACCGCGTCTTCGACACGCTGCCCCTGAGTTTCGTTGACCGCGTCTACCTGTCCACGGCAGGCTGCGTGGTGTGGGCGGTCGCCGCGGGGGCACTCGTGTACCTTGTGCGGACCGGGGCAATCCGCCGCTGGTGGCTGGGAGAGCGTGGGCGGCTCGTCACGGCTCTAACGGCGGGCGTTGCGGGGGCGCTATTGGTCGGTTGCATTCACTCCCTGTGGCCACGGACGGCACGGATTACCACTTTCGACGTGGGCGAGGGGCAATGCAGCCTCGTGGAAACCGCTGACGGTCACACGGTCATGATCGATGCAGGGGGGCGCTTCAAGCTCACGAGCTACGAGATCGCGCGCGACGTGCTGGCGCCGTATCTGATTGAGCGGGGGCACCGACACGTGGACCTGCTCATTCTGACGCACCCCGATATGGACCATTACGGGGCTGCTGAGTATCTAGTCACGCGGGTCCCTGTCAAGACGGTGCTGACGAACGGAGGCTGCGGCGAGGACAGCTACCGGGAGGCCCTGGGACTTCTGGCGAGTGAGGGCGCCGTGATCCGCGCGGCTGGTCGAGGCACCAAGGCGAGCGTGGGTACGGCGCGGATCGAGTTCATCTCTCCGCCCCTGGGCGCCGCAGCCCTGGACTTCCCTGTGGGAGACAACAACGCTTCGTTGGTGACGCGGATCACGCTTCCCGGCTGTGTGGCGCTATTTCCCGGCGATGTGGAGACAGCAGGGATGCGCCGGCTGCTGGCGGACCTGCCGGCGACACTGCTGAGGGCCGACTTCCTCCAGGTCCCGCACCATGGCCGCAACAGCGCGGCGTTGGACGAGTTCTTCGAGGCGGTCGAGCCGGGAGTCGCCGCTGTGTCCCGAGCCGGTCTGCCCAAGCAGCGGCGGGGCCAGGACGCATGCGCCGCCGTCTGCGGCCATCTATACAGCACTGAACGGGCGGGGGCTGTTGGCGTGGAGATCGGGCGGCGGCTGCGCATCCGCACATTCCTGCCATCCGAGGGAACGGGTGGGAGCCGGGGGCGGACCCGCAGAACACTAAGCCCGGCCACCTGAGGTGGCCGGGCCGGATGCACATATCAGTATGCGTGGCCGGGCGTCAGGGGATGATCTTGTTGAGCGGGTATTCGATGATGCCCTGAGCGCCCGCCTGCTTGAGCTTCGGGATCAGCGTTCGCACCGTGCGCTTGTCGGTAACGATCTCGACGGCCACCCAGTCGCCGCCCGCGAGGGATGAGACCGTGGGGTTCTTGAGAGCCGGGAGGCACTCGAGCACCGTGTCCAGATCCTCACACGAGACATTCATCTTGAGGCCGACCTGGTTCTCCGCGGCCAGCGCGCCCTCGATGAGCATGACGATGTCCTCGATCTTCTGCCGCTTCCACGGGTCCTCCCACGCGTCCTTGTTGGCGATGAACTTGGTGGTGGATTCGAAGAGGACATCGATGATCTTCAGGCTGTTCGCACGCAGCGTGCTGCCTGTCTCGGTACCCTCGATGATGGCATCCACGAGGCTGGGGCACTTGGCCTCGGTGGCCCCCCAGGAGAACTCCACGTCGGGCGTGACACCGTGCTCGGCGAAGTAGCGCTTGGAGGCCGACACGAGCTCAGTAGCGACCTTCTTGCCGTCGAGATCCTTCGGTCCGGTGATGTCCGAGGTCTCGTGGACCGCGAGAACCCACTTGTAGGGGGTCATGCCGCGCTTGGAGTAGACCAGATCGGCGACCTGGACGACGTCGGCGTCGCGCTCCTTGATCCAGTCAAGGCCGGTCAGCCCACAGTCGAGAGTTCCGTTCTGCACGTATCCGGGCATCTCCTGGGCGCGCAGCAGGACGCTCCAGATCTCCTCGTCGTCGATGTGCGGCCGGTACTGCCGTTCGTCCACGTTTATTTTGAAGCCCGCATGCTGGAAGATCTCCATCGTCGCATTCTGGAGACTCCCCTTGGGCAGGCCTAATCGCAGGATTTTGTCAGCCACTTGTCTGTCACTCCCTCCTAGCTATCTTGACGGCGCGCATTATAGCACACGCGGAGCCGGCGCGAAACACGCCGCCGCCGCGGGCGCTAGAGCATGCGCGCGATGATGAGTATGATGGGCGCCAGGAACGCCGCGGAGACATTCGTCGTCAGCCACAGGGCGCCCGCCAGCTTGCGGTCGAGGTTGAACACATCGGACAACATGACCACCATGACCGCGCAGGGGGTGGCTGACTCGATGAACACGACTTTGAGCGCGCTGTGGTCCGCAGCCTGCCAGTATCCGAAGGCGACGGCGAGCAGCAGGCCCAAGGCCGGCGACACCAGGAACTTGATCCCGTGGAGCAGGACGCACTGGCGCCAGTACGTGCGGATCGCCGACAGGTGCAAGCCCAGACCGATCGCGACCAGGAACGCAGCGGTGGTTGTGGGCATCGCGATATCAATGATGAAGGCAGCTTCCGACGGCGCGGGCACCCCGCCCAGATTCAGGGCCAGCCCGACGATGATCCCGAGGATCGGGTTGCGGGTCTGCCCGTCCTTCGCCAGCCCGATGAGGGTCTGCAGGATGCTCTCACTCGCGCCCTCGGTCGAGTACAGCCTCCCGACGTAAAACCCGAGGGTCAGGAAGGTAGGCATGAAGGACGCGCAGTAGAGAGCCCCGAGGGCCGCCCCCTGAGGCCCGAGGGCGACGAAGGCGATGAAGGTCCCGTACGTAAAGCCGACATTCGAGAACATCGATGCGGTGACGAAAGGCCCGGCGTCGGCCCGATCCATGTGCAGGAGTCGGGCGATCAGCGTCACGACGGGCCACATCACCACGATCAAGGCTACCCCGAAGAGGGGGAGAACAAGGGTGCGCGCGTCG
>JALGSS010000965.1 GCA_029821745.1 Candidatus Zipacnadia bacterium | reverse complement strand
CGGCGACGGCGCACATCGAATCCGACGTGTTCTCCTGGGATCCCTACGGCCGCGGGGCCTCACAGGCTCTCGAAGCTGCCCGGACGGTGCGGGACCAATGGCGCGAGGAGAGGGGCAAGCCGTCCTGGATCACACTGCGCTGCTGCGGGCCCCGGTTCTATGATTGCCGCGACCACTGGCTGGACATTCGCCGCAGGTCCATTGCCGCCTACAAGGGCGGCGTCGACGGCATCAACTACTTCATGTACTCGCACTGGCTCAGCAACATGCAGCAGTTCACGTACTACGCCGTGATCCCCGGCAGCCAGGGCCCGATCGCCACGCTCAGGCGGCAGGTTCTCGCCGAGAGCTCGAAAGATATCGCCCTGCTATCCACCGCGGAGTACCTCTTGCAGACGAGCGAGATGACCTCCGAGAAGCACGGACCCACGTTCCAGAGGGCCCTCGACCTTGGTGTCGACGGTCATTTCCACACCATGCGCGCGCTTCTCACTGGGTTGATCGACGAGCTGGCTGGGCAGACACTCGAGACGGACGCGTGAGCTCGCCTGCCACCAATGGGGGCAGGTCAGACGGGCTTCTCCGGAGGCACACATCCTTTGGCAGACTTGGTCGCTACACTTCTGAGGATGATTCCAATGACACGCATACGGACCATTGGCCGGTTGGCCCTTGCCATAGGCTTGCTCGTCCCAGTCATGCCGTCGCCTGCCGCCGAACACGCACAGCGGCCGCGGAAGAAGCTGATCCAGGCAGGCTGGGGGCAACCGACGCCTGCGTACCTGAGAGCGCACTGGCAGCAGATGGAGTCGACCACGCCGTTCGACGGTGTGGTCATCGGTGTGAACGTGAAGACGCCGGTGGGGAAGCGTTGCACCTGCATGACCATCTGGCAGGACTGGCGCTGGGAACGGGCGTGGTTCGACGAGTCGCTGAGTGACTTGCAGTCGTGCCGATTCCGGCAGTTCACCGACAACTTCGTCCGGGTCTGCACCACGCCGGGGACGGCCGACTGGTTTGACGACGATGCGTGGGAAGCGGTCGCAGGCAATTGCCGGATCATGGCCTGGCTTGCCAAGCAGGGCGGCTGCAAGGGGATCTGCTTTGACGCAGAAGCCTACGGGGCCAGACCATTCAGATTCGATCCCGCTCGCGGACACTCGTTCCGGGAGACGTGCGCCGCGGCGCGTCTGCGTGGCGCTCAGTTCATGGATGCACTTGCAGCGGAATACCCCGACGTGACGATCCTGGCCTTCTTCCTGAACAGCTACCTGATCCAGGCCGGCTCTTCCGATGACCCCCAGGAGGTGCTCAGGTCCCACTCGTACGGTCTGTTGCCCGCGTTCGTCAACGGCATGCTGGACGCTTTGCCCGAGGGCGCGACACTGGTCGACGCATACGAAGGCGCTTACTACTTCGACAGCGAGATCGAGTATCTCCGCCACAGCAACCTGATGCGGAACCGTCGGGGGCCGGCGATACGGTTGGTGGCGCCCGAGAACCGCCACAAGTACCTCACCCAGGTCCAGACGGGGTTCGGCTTCTTCCTTGATCGCTACATTAACGAAAAGGGCGCCCGGTACTACATTGACGGTGGCGGGCAGACGCGGCTGAACCGGCTTACCGAGAATCTGCGCGCCGCCGTGCAGGCCACGGATGAATACGTCTGGCTCTGGGAGGGCGGGGGCCTGTATCCCGGCGGCCGGCCGCATCGCTGGTGGCCCGACCCCGCGGGTAAAGAGCTGCCTCTGTGGGAACAGGGCATGCCCGGGATCACTGCGGGCATCCGTCTGGCGCGCAGCCTTGACGGGAGCGCAGAGGAAGCTGCGAAGATTATCGCGGAGCGCCGAGCTGCCGGTACGCTCACGAACCTAGCGGTCAATCCCGGCTTCGAGCACGACAGGATTGAGGGCGTAGTGCCGGAGGGGGCCTCCGACTGGGCAACAGGCGGCGCGCCTCCGGGCTACTACGTCTGGCAGGACGACAACAGTCCCAAGGGGACGTACTCGTGGGACCGCACGGTCGGGTGCGACAGCAGCAGTTCCGTCAAGGTTGAGCGCGTCACGTATGGCAGTCTGATCCAGAAGCTCGCGGTCCGTCCAGGCGACTGGTACGTAGCCGAGGCGCGGTGCCTGCGCAGCGGCCCTCTGCCCTGCCGCCT
>JALGSS010000964.1 GCA_029821745.1 Candidatus Zipacnadia bacterium | reverse complement strand
ATCACCGTCTTGATCACCCACGCGACGAGCATCGGGAACCAGAAGACCGTGGTTGTCCAGGAGGCGCTGAGGGCATAACCCAAGGGGTTCAGCGGCCACCAGATGAAATTGCGGCGCAGTAGGCTGAGGCCCACCGCAACAGCGACCCCGACGACGCTCCAGATCGGCGCGCCCCAGTTGAAGGTCTCCTGGCCCTGAATGAAGGGCGTGTTCTCCCGCCAGAACTGGGTCGGGATTGAGCGGTACGTATAGTAATACATGCTCACGCCGCCGTGACGGTAGGGCAGGTACACGCTGAAGATGAAAGACATCACCACAGCGACGAGGATCGCGAACACGAACACTCCGAGCAGCGAGCGCCGCCGGACCTTGACCAGATCCCCCAGCTTCTGACCATCGAGAAATCCCGTCAGGACCATTCCCCGCAGGTCGCGGGTGAAGATGCAGTCGGTGAAGGCCAGGGCCGTGAGGTTCTTGGGGCCGATGACGCGCTTGTTGGCGAAGATACCGATCACGTCGAGGGGCGTGAAGGAGCCTTCGGTCATCGGCATCCCGGCTTCGGCAGTGCTCCGGGCCATGATGACCGACTGCACGAAGATGTAGATCCCGAACTCGAGGAAGGCAACCCACGCGGACATGCCCGCGGCGCCGCAGTAGGCGATGATGCCGATGAAGGCGATCGCCAGAACCGCGAGAGCCGTCGAGTATGGCATGAGCTCGTCGCGGTCGCCGGCTTCACCCTTCTGGGTGGCGGATTGGAGCATGGCGCGGATGCGGGGCCATGAAGCGAACAGCATGTAGCCGACGATCCCGAAGTACGCGCCGACGGTCTGGTAGCCGACGAACAGCTTGACGCCCGCGTGGGGCATTCCCGGCATGTTCGCACCCAGGGATGAGGCGACCAGCTCTTGCACGCGGGCCAGCAGGAAGAACGACCACAGGCTGAGCAGAATCTCGCTGGGCAGCAGGTAGAAGAACCCCACGGCGGCCATGGAGAAGAACATGGTCAGGTAGCCCAGGTCGCTCCACGGTTTCCCCGTGAGGAACGCGTTCAGGCGCACCTGAAGCGTGGCCTGGGGGATCGACGGGTAGATCTGGTGCAGGCCGTTGAGCGTAAAGACCGCCAGGGGGATCGTGAACCCCAGCCACATCATCTTGTCGCGCAGGAAGTCGTGGCTGCCCTCCTGGCTGATCATCTCCATGGGGAGCTGAACGAGAGGGAAGGCGAGCAGTTCGTTGTCGGCCCACAGGCGCTGCAGGAAACTCGAAAGGGCGAGATACGCGGCGTAGACCAGCCCGACGAGTCCCAGCCAGGCGAGAGTGGGCATGATCCACGGGCCCCAGGGGATGGGCGCGCCGGGCCTCAGACCCTCGAAAAAGCCAACGGAGACATCCTGAAGCGGGCCGCCGTCCACATCCCACGGGACCATCCACGGCTTCACGTGGGAGAAGAACATCTCCTCCCACTTGTTTGACGCGTTGGCGTAGTAGTTGAGCCCCACCTGGACGGGGATCAGGTCTTCCATCAGGCCGCGGGAGGTGATCATCGAGGCCATCAGCATCATGCAGTAGATGACCACGAGTTCGGGTCCGGTCAGCACCCACCGAGGGGCGATGCGCCCCAGCAGCTTGTTCAGCAATGCAAAGACGAACAAGAGGGCCACCACAACCGGCGGCAGTTGGAGGAAGCCGATCTGGATCGTGCCGGTGACGAGCTCCGCCCACGCGACGATGAACACGGTCACCAGCATGGCGATCAGGCCGGCAATGATGGCGCGAGGTGTGACGGCGCGTCGGACCAGCGTCGGTTGGGTGTCCGGGCTCCCGGAGGTCTGGATGTGTGCCATGGGCTGGAATACCTGACAGCAAAGAATGCCCGCCGCAAGCATGCGCCCGGCGGCGGGCTCTCAGGACAGAATGGTACTCCATTTCCGGGCCGCTCGCAACCGTCCCCGAGCCCTGGACAGGTAGGGCTGCAAGGCAGAGAACTTCTTGCAGGGACGTTCGTCAGGAGAAGAGTGGGCGGCCTGTCGCCCGCAACTTGTGGGATGGTCCGTGTCTAATCAACCATTGCTACTACGGATTGTAATAGATTATGTGTGTGAAGGTGATCTGGATGACTCTCTCAGTCCGACGGACCGTGTGGACTGTAGCCCTGTGCG
>JALGSS010000082.1 GCA_029821745.1 Candidatus Zipacnadia bacterium | reverse complement strand
GCTGGACGACTGAAGCTGCCTGCACGGTCAACCGACTCACCGAATGCACCACGTAGTTCAGGTTAAGCGCGCGGAGGGGGATACCGTTGCGCTCGCCTGATTCCTCTTGGCCTTGCTGTTCGCTGCGTCACGCCTCCGCGTCTTTGCTCGGACGCCTCGCATCGACTCTCACGACGCTCGGCTCCACCGCTTCACGTTAACTCCGCCGCCGCGCCAGTCGTCTCCGCATCGACTCCATCGCTCGGCTTCGCTCTGACTCACTTCCCGCTTCTCCTTACGCGTCTCACATCAACACCGCCCCCGCGCCTGTTGCCCTCACACTGACTCACTGCTTGGCTTCGCTCTGACTCGCTTCCCGCTTGTCCTTGCGCATCTCACATCAGCTCCGCCGCGCCAGTCGTCTCCGCATCGACTCCACCGCCTGGCTTCACCCGGACTCGTGACTTGGCGAACTCCTCAGCACCTCACCGCATGGCCTCCACCTGCCGTTTGCCGTTGGGAAGCCCTGATCCTCTACGCCCGGCCTCATACCCAGACGCAAGCTTCGCTTGCGTTAAGCCGCGCGGAGCGTGCAGGAGCTCGCCCAACGGGCGGCGACGCACGCACGGCGGCGTGGTGGTGAGGCGCGGCAGCGTTAAGCCGCCCGGCGCGTGCGTGGTGGAGAGGGGCGGCCATGTGCATGTTTACCGGTCAAACCTGTACACTAACTGGCGCGCCCTATTGTCAGAGCGCGCCAGTAACTGTAGAACGATAGGTTTGGGTGCCTAAACTTATACAGGTGGCTCCCCGGTCGGCAGGTCGGGAGAGACGGGCTGCGCTGTTGGCGGCCCCCCGAGCTTCGTCGTCCAGTCCACTTTCGCGGTCAAATGCATCATCAGGGCCAGCGTCACGATCGAGGCGATCGTGATGCTCAGTCCGGTGTACCCTGGGTAGTAGAACGCGTATGAGAACAGAACGAGGAAGGCCAGCTGCGCTGGCGCCGCGATGCCCAGGGCAAAGCGCGCGCCAGCCACTCGCAGCAGATAGCTCACCACCAGCAGCACTGACACCACCGAGCAGATGCTGAACGCCAGGTGCATGTCGATCAGGTCGACGGTGTAGGCCAGCAGAATGTGGAACGCGAAGAACCCGCCCGAGATGAAGAAGTAATGCATCGGGTGCAGGTTCCGCCCGCTGAAGATCCCCACGACCACCAGCACGAAGATGTAAAACAGCAGCCCCACTGGCGCGAAGAAACTCAGCCGCGATGCCCACGGCCCCGGCTGCAACTTCTCCGGCATCTCAACTCCCATCCCCAGACCCGACACCAGGTGATCGTACTGCCACGTCAGCTCCCACCCCGAACCCGACTGCGTCTTCGTGCCCGGTGACAGACTCTGCGCCGGGAAGTCGATGCGGTCGAAGTCGGTCGTTATCACCATGTTGAAGTCGCGCGCTTCCAGCGCGTTCTCACCCAGGCTGTAGCTCCACCGGTCCATCCCCCGCGACTTGTACCGCGTCTTGATGGTCGCCGTCTCGCCCGCCCCGACGTGCACCCGACACACCGCAACCCCCGGTTGCTCGCTGCCGGGCGACGCTTCCTTGCCGTCCACTTCGAAGTGGAAGTCGTCGTAACTGGCCCGATCCGTCGGCAGCGAGAACATCACCGCGAGCAATCGCTGATTGTCGTCCGGGTTACTCACCGTGTAGGTGGCGTCGAAAGTCACCCCATAGGTCCGGTACCAGATCAATCCCTTCCGCCGCATATCCAGATTCAGATCCACGCTGATCTCGCTCGAAGCTGGCGACACCGTCACGGGAACGTGCGCCGGCGCGCTTGCCTTGATCTCCTCCGCGTTCAGCTCCTTGAGCAGCGTCATTTTCGGCGCGCTCTGGTGCATCTCCGTGCCCCACAAATCCGCCACTTGCCCCCTGAGTTCCTGGTCCGCCTGGTCGGTCCTGACTGTAAGCGTCCCTCCGAGGATTGCCCATGCAGCGCTTACTCCGAGGAAGATGAAGACGATGGCGATCATTCGACCCGCGGTCATCACAGCCACCTCCACGCGCCCTGTTTGCGCTGGCGTGTCCCTGTCCCTCATAGGAAGGAACGTATTGTCGTTGCGGCTGGTTCCACGCGCTAAAGCCCGCCGCTGACTGGCCGATACATCAATCACACAGGCGCGACCGGTCGGCGAGGGCGGAGACGGCGGGGCCGAGCGCGCACCAACACTGTCACGAGAGGTTGACGACAATGGCTGACTCCCGCGAGGCCCCCGCTCTGGCCGACAGCACTGAAGGGACCGCCTTGCGATATCTCGGGCCCGAGAGCGACCCGGTGATCATCGCTCGCCACCCCACAGCCGCTCGGCGCATCGCCGAACAGCACGCCCACGTGGTGACGCGTCTCATCGATCGGTTGGCCTCAGCCTGGCCCGGCGCGGTGAATGTTGAAGAGTTGGCTGCGGAGGGCCGCGTGGCGTTGCGTCATGCCGCGTTGACCATCGACGGCGATCAGGAGTTTGGCGAGCATGCCGTTGACGTCGTCGACCGCCGGTTGCGCCAGGTACTGGCGGCCACCGAGTGGTTCCGGCAGGCGATGATCGGCCGCGCCCGTCCGCTCACTGAGACATGGCGCGGTCTGCTGATGGGTGGCCGTCGTCCCACCGACGAGGTCCTTGGTCGCCGCCTGCATCTCGCGCCTGCTGGTTTGGCGGATCGCTTTTTGGAGTTCGCGACGGTCTTCGCCATTGAGCCGGGGGCGCTGCTTCCGGCCGGGATTGACGCCAAGTATGCAGTCGCCGACATTGTTGGCGGCCTGCCTTCCGAGCAGCAACTCACCATCGCTTTGTATTTCCACCAGGAGTTGACCTTCGCTGAGATGGCGCGGGTCATGGGGATGGAGCCGGCGCACGCGCAGGAGTCGTTCGGTCGCGCGGCGGCGGGTATTACTGCCGAGGCCGGTCTCGCGACCTGGCGAACTCCTCAGCACCTCACCGCATAGAAGCCACGTGAGGACCCACCCCGAGGTCCTTGCCGCAGCCATGCCGGTCATGTCGAGCAGCCGCCCGGTCGTATGCCGTCGCCGCCGTTCGTGGATGCGAAGCATCCACGAGGAAGGGCCGGATTATGTTTATCCGGCCCGGCTGTTCGCACTACACGCAGGCGAACTCCACTCGTCGGGGTTCGGGCACAGACGCGACCCGGTATCGTACCCCGACGCAAGCGCAGCTTGCGTTAAGCCGCGCGGAGCGTGCAGGAGCCGCCCGCAGGGCGAGCGATGCACGCAAGGCGGTGTGTTGGAGAAGCGCGGCAAGACATAACCTATCTTATACGCACTCGCCCCGCCCCCTCCGAGGTCCGCGTTCGCTGCGCGGCGAACTCCTCAGTAGCGTCCCGGGCCCACGGCCCCCCACACCTTCTCAGGATCGGAAGCTCATGACACCCGACATTACGGTCTCGAAGACCGAAAGCACTGGCTGGCGTGTTGAGCTCACCATTGATGGCGAGCCCGCTGCCTGGCTGCTCATCGTTGACCGTCTCATGCGCATCGGTTCCGCGCAGGTGCGCATGGCTGGCATCGGTGGCGTATGGACCGAGCCGCAGTTCCGCAAGCAGGGAATGATGCACCAGGTCATGGACCGGGTCGTCGAATTCATGGCCGAGAAAAACTTTGATGTGTCGCTGCTCTTTGGCATCACCCAGTTCTATCCCCGCTGGGGCTACGCAACCACGATGGCTGACCAGCGGCTGTCGGTCCGAACTGATGACGCGATCCGGGCGGCCAGCGAACTGCAGCTGCGGCCGCTCCAATCCGGTGAGATGGCTGCCCTGCTGCGCCTGCACAATTTCGCCAACGCGCTGCGGACCGGCTCGACCGTGCGCAAGGCTGCCCACATGCCCGAGGACACCTTGCCCATGGGCACGCGCTTTTTCACGCCGGTCAACGTCCGTGTTGTGGAGGACGAGCGGGGCAAGATGCTCGGTTACTTCGCTTGGGATCGCGAGCGCATTGACCGTGCCACGGGCAAGGGCTCGCCCATCACCGACGAGGTCGAGGTCTCCGAGGTCGCTGCGGCGGACGCTCGCGTTCGCGATGCGATATTGGCCGCGGCGGGTTCAGTCGCGGTCCGCAACGGGGTGGCCGTGGTCAACTTCCATCTGCCCGTTGACCACCCATTCGCCGTGCACTGCCGCGGCTATGGTGCCGAGCAGCGCGTCCTCACTCGCGCTGATGGTGGGGCCATGATGCGCATCGTCCAGTTAGGCCAGCTCATGGAAAAGCTCGAGGATGAGTTCTCACGACGGGTCGCCGGTCAGGGCCTGTCGGGGAAGGTCGCCATCGAGACTGACTTGGGGTCATGTGCGCTCACGGTGAGCAACGCCGGCGCGCGCGTGTCTGAGACCGTGCGTTCGCCTGATGTCACTCTTGAGCTTGAGCAGTGGAAGCTCATTCAGTTGTTGACTGGTTATCGCACGGTTCCGGACGTGCTCGGTGATGTTCGCGTCCAAGCTTTCGCACCTGCACGCCGTCCGGCTCGCGCGGCATCGCTCTCTGCTTCCGGGCGCGCTCTTGCCGAAGCCCTCTTCCCCACTGGCTGGGCGTATTGCTGGCACGCCGACTGGTTCTGAAACCCTACTGCCCCGCCGGCCGTCGCCGTCTGCCGTCCGCCCCGACTTTCGCTCCCATCGTCCTTGTCATCACTTTTCATCCAGCAACTGCCGCATCTTGCTCAGCAATGCGTCCGGCGTAAACGGCTTTTGCACGAACGCTTCGCCTGGGTCGAATGGCTGCCCTTCCATGACAACTCCGCCCGCGTAGCCCGACATATAAAGCACTGTCAGCCCCGGAATTACCGACGCCAGTTCTTGCCCGAGCTGCACTCCGCTCATCCCCGGCATCACGACGTCGGCCACCAGCATGTCGATGCCGCCCTCGTAGTTGTGCGCAAGCTCCAGTGCCGCTTGGGCGTTCCCTGCGAGCAGCACGGTGTACCCGAACTCCTCCAGCATCACGCGGCACAGTTCCCGAAGCACTTCGTCATCTTCGGCGACGAGAACCGTCTCCGAACCGTGCAGTGCATCCGCCGCAGCCGCGTCCGCCGCGCGAGTGTCCGCATCACCGGCCGCTGGCGCCACGCGTGGCAGGTAGATGTCGAACGCCGTGCCCGCCCCCGGTTCGCTGGTCACCTCGATCGTGCCACCTGCCTGCTGCACGATCACGTAGACCGTTGCCAGCCCCAGCCCCGTCCCTTCGGCGCTCGGCTTGGTCGTGAAGAACGGTTCGAAGATATGTGCTCGCACTTCCTCGGTCATACCGTGTCCGGTGTCGGTGACCGACAGCAGCACGCACTGCCCGTCCGCCGCCTGCACTTGTTCCGCGATCCGCGTGCCGCTCACATCCACGTTCGCGGTGCTGATGCTCAGCCGTCCGCCCTCGGGCATGGCGTCCCGCGCATTGATGATCAGGTTCATCAGCACCTGCTGCATCTGCCCGGGATCCGCCAGCACCGAACCCAGGTCCGGCGCCAGGGCGTCCACCAGGTCTATCTTGCCCTTGAGCAGTGGGCCGATCAGCGCCCGAAGTCCCGTGACGGTGTCGTTGATATTCATCACGACCGCGCGCGCCATCTCTTGCTCTTGTCGGCTGAAAGCCAGGAGTTGCCGCGTCAGCTCCGACGCCTGTTGCGCAGCCGAGTCTATCTGCTCAGCGCTGCGTCGGTTCGCCGAGCCCGGCGGCAGATTCCGCAGCAGCAGGTCGACATGTCCGATGATCGCCCCCAGCATATTGTTGAAATCGTGCGCGATGCCCCCCGCCAGCCGGCCCACGGCGTCCATGCTCTGCGCTTGTTCGAGTTGGCGCTGCAGTTCACGCGCGTCGGTCACGTCGCGCCCCAGCGTGATCATCGCGATCGCCCGCCCATTGGCGTCGGGCAACGCGCGCCCGCGCCACTCGATGATGCGCTCCTCACCGCTCTTGCGTATCAGCCGCGTCTCATGCTGCCCGGTCTCCTCGTCGCGGAAGGTCGCCTCAACCACCCGCGAGACCTCGCGCCACGCGTCCTCCGCATACAGCTTCCGCCAGATATTGCCTTCGCCGAGCATCTCCTCGCTGCTATAGCCGCTGATCTCTTCGGCCGCCCGATTCCAGATCAGCACCTTGCCCGCTTGGTCGACAACCGTCAGCCACTCGTTCGCGTTGTCGATTACGTTCTCGCGGAACTGGTTGAGTTGCCGGATCTCCTCTTCGGCCTGCTTGAGTTGTGTGATGTCGAAAATCACGCCGCGCAGGCCCGCGATCATCTCGCCCTGCTTGATGACGCTCGAGTGCATCACAGCCGGGAAGATCCTGCCGTCTCGCGTGAGCAGGCCGTACTCAGTCGGCCCCACCTCTTCCCCGCTCAGCAGGCGCTGCAGATGGTCCGCTGCTCGCGGGCGATCTTCAGGCGCGATCATGTCCAGCATCGCCGACGGGCTTCCTGCCTCAGCCCCGTACCCCAGCAGTTCGCGCGCGTAATCGTTCGTGAAAGTCAGCCCGCCGTTGACGTCCGCCTCGAAGATGATCTGCGGCAGCGAGTCCGCCAGACGCCGGTGCCGCTCCTCACTCTCCCGCAATGCTGATAGCGCTGCCTCCTGCTCGGTGATGTCACGGACCACCGCGAAGCTCCCCACAACTTCTCCCTGCTCATTGCGCAGCGGTGTGGAGGTGATGATCACTGGCACTTCGCGCCCTGATGTCGCCGTGATCGATAACTCGTAGCTCTCCCCCACCCCCTCTTCCATGCGGAGGCGAAAGTGCTCCTCGAAGATGCTTTGACTTTCGGGCGTGAGGAAATCTCGCATCTGACTGCCCGGTTGGATGCCGTCCACATATCCGAACATCTTCCCGGCAGCCGGATTACTGTACGTCACGAGACCTTCCCGATCGAGCATGACCATCCCGTCGCTCATCGTCTCCACCAGAGTCCGGAACCGCTCTTCGCTCTGAGCCAGTTGCTCTTCTGCGCGCCGGTGTTCCGTGATATCCTCGCCCGAACTCAGCGTCCCCACAATCGCGCCGTCGGCGTCTCGGAGCAGCGCGTTGCGCCACGTCATCCGTCGTTCGCTACCATCCGCAACAAGCACCCACCCCTCACCCCGACACGTCTCCCCCTGCTCACCTGCCAGGATCGACCGGAAGAGCTCCCGCACTTCCTCGGTGACGCGCTCTGGGAGAAATTCCTCGAACCAGTTGCGGCCCAGAATCTCTTCTTCCGATCGCCCGAGAATCTCGCAGCCCAGCGGGTTGATGAGTTCGACGGTACCGTCCGGGGCCAGAACTAAAATCATCACGCCCACGGTGTCCAGATACTGTTCCAGTTCATCGCGAGCCCGTTCCAGTTCCAGCCTTGCCTTATTGGCGCGCGTATTGTCCTGCACTTGGGCCAGATATCCTGCCGGGCGCCCGTCCACCAGCGTCGGGCCCAGTGGGGTGAGCATCACCGACAGCACCACGTGGCCGCTTTGAGTGGGCGTGAACGCAGCGCGTTTGGCCAGCTCGTCGAGGTCCACGTCCGTACGGTAGCGCACCATCCCGCGTTGCTGCAGATCGCCGATCTTCGTTTCGTCCGCATACGGACTTTCGGCGATACTCGTCCCGCGGATGAGCGAGATATCCTCCACTCCGAAAGTCGCCATGCACGCCGCGTTGGATTCCACCAGCAGCCCATCGGCGTCGTAGATATCGATCCCGATCGGCGACTCGGCGAAGACACGTGCGAACCGTTCTTCACTCGCACGCAGTTCTTCCTCGGCTTGTCTGCGCTCGGCCGTCATGGCATTGAAGGCGGCGACCAGTTGGTCGATATCGCTGCCGCTGCCCTCGGGCACTGCCAGTTGCGGGCTCTCTCCCCGACCGTATGCGCGCATGGCATTCGCCAATTGCTGCATTGGTGCGGTGATGCGCCTGCCGACCAAGGCCATTAACAGGCTCGCCAGCCCCACGATCGCGATCGCGGTGCCGATGACTTGCCGTTTGACGATAGTCGCTTGCGTGTGCACTCGACTCTCGTCCACCCCAACGTACACCCGCCCGCTCAAGCCGCCCGCCTGGCTGTTGCCGACCAGCAGCACTGACCTCCCGGCGACCGCCATACGCCGCGGCGCTGAATTGCCGCCCCCGCGCATTCGCATCCGGGGGGATGTTGGTTCTTCCACTGCCAGTGGTGGGCCGAGTCGTCGGAGCAAGTCTTCAGGGGGAGCGCCGTCGAAGGAGTGCACCGTCATTTCGCCGTCGCCGTTCACGACATAGGCGAACAGTAGGTCTTCGCTCGCCGCGATCCACGAGCGCAGTTCCTCGCGCGCGGTGTCTTCGTCTTGGCTGGTACCGTGCGCCAGAACGTGCCGCGCGATGCCGTCTGCGATTGTTGTCGCGCGCCAGACCAGCTCGTTCTGCATTTGCTGGCGCATCATGTCGCTGACCACCACGCCGGCGGCGGTCCCGACGATGAGTGCGACTATGACGCTGACAACTGTGAGTCGCCCAAAGAGTGTCATTACGCCGCCCTCTCGGTCTGTCTACTGGGTCTCAGGCCCCCCGTTCCGTCGCTTATCTCACCCGCCCCGCCGTTCAGACCATCGTCGCGTGCAACTCGTCGTCATCGCCATACGCGGCGGCGATCGCCGAATGCGGGTCGAACATCGCCTCGATCGGCCCCAGTTCCTTCTCCAGTTCACACGGCGGCTCGTAGGTATCCAGGTCTTCCCCGTCGCAGAAGCCGTGCGCCAGTTCGGTGTAGTACAGGAAGTTCCGCAGTGGGATATCGGGCGGCACGCCGTGGTCGGTATGCGGGATGTACCCGCCGTGTTTCCGCGCTGTTTCATAGCGCTTGCGAATTTCCTCGCGCACTTCTTCGCGGCTGCGGGTCAGCTCTCGCTTGTCGACCCCGCCGTGGATGAAGATGCCCGGGTATTTGGTCAGGATCTCGTCGGGGTCGTTATGCGCGGCGATCTCGATTGGTTGGATGCCGTCGAGCACTTCCGGATACAGCACGTCGAGGATCTGGTTGTTGTATCCATCCGAGTCCATCATGACCACGCGCACGCCTTTGGACTTGAAGAACTCGTACATCTTCTTGTAGTTCGGCTTCAGGAATTTCTCCATCAGTGGCGGCGACATCATTGACTGGCCTTTGAAGGCCATATCTTCATTCAGCGTGATCATATCCACGTCGAGCTGCTCGAGTGGTTCGCGCAGCAGTTCCATGATGTACCAGCACCAGTACTCGAACATCTCTGCCGCCAGGGAGGGTTGGTCGTAGAACATATATGACAGGCCCTCCATGCCGCAGTAATCGCGCAGGCCCCAGTATGGTCCGGCGACGGTGATGGTTACAGGCACATCGGCTTCGTTGCACGCGTCCACCCGTTCGCTCCAGTGCACTCCGCCCGCTGGTGCGCGCCCGTAGTTGTCGAAGGCCATGGTTGGCGGCAGATTTTCTTCGGCGATGGGGTGTGTGCGTTCCGGCGAATGTGGGTCGAGTCGTTTCTTGACTTCTGCCCATTCGGCGGGGCCTTTGATGAAGAAGTCCAGATACCTTCGGGTGGCGAATCCCGCCGTTGGTTGATTGATGGCGTCCTGCCTGGTCTGCCCCCACCCGTCGACCCAGGTGCGGATATTGCCCTCTTCTTTGATGAGTTTCTCTTCGAACAGTGGCCAGACGGCGGTATAGAACTTCCCTGGTCCGGTCATGCCATCGGAGCCGATGAACGTTCCCCAGGTCCGCTGTTGTTCTTCGGACAGGCCTTGTTGTCGCCAGGCGGCGAGTGTTGAGGCTCTTGGTCCGCCGAACATATAGGGGATACGGTCGACCTCTTCATGCTTGGCGATTTCCGGAGGTATGGGGCCTGCCCGACGGGGGATTGCCGTATGGTGCCGTTGCCGTGGCCGTTTGGAGGGGCGGGGCTACGTCCCCGCCCGGCCGTCGCCGTATGCCTTGGCCGTATGGAGGGCGGGTCTTTCTTCAGGCACCATAGCTTCAGCGAAGGTGTCAGACCCGCCGGTCGTTGCCGTCGCCTTGTCGTCTGGAGAGGTCGGCCCCCGCCCCGGCCTGTGTCGTTGCCGTCGCCGTCGCCGTCCAGGAGGGGCCGCGGCTTCAGCCCGGCCCGTCGTTCTCCCCACCGCCGTTCATCGCCTTGCTCGTTTACTCTTCCTCTCCCCCGCCCTCCTCCATCCCCTCCATCCCCTCCAACACCGCCACGTCCTGCGCGTCCAGGTGCATCCCCTTCTCCTTCATCCCCTGCAGTATCTCCCGGCACTTCAGCAGATGTCCCTTCTCCCGCTCCTCATCCCCGGCCTCGTTGGCCACTTGCGCCAATTTGTATTGTGACACCGACAGGTCCCGCTGCCACTGGGCATTCCCCGGGTCCTGCGCCGCCAGCCGCTCGCGCATCTCCAGCGCCGCCTCATACGCCGTCAGCGCCCCGGGCAGATCCCCCTGCGCCCGCCGCACGTCCCCAATCTTGTTATGGCTCACCGACAGGTCCCGCTGCCACTCGGCATTCCCCGGGTCCTGCGCCGCCAGCCGCTCGGCTATCTCCAGCGACGCCTCGTACGCCTCCAGCGCCCCCGGCAGGTCCCCCTGCGCCGCCCGCACGTCCCCGATCTTCTCGTGGCTCACCGCCAAGTCCCGCTGCCACTCCGCATTCCCCGGGTCCTGCGCCGCCAGTCGCTCGACGATCTCCAGCAATGCCTTATACGCTTCCAGCGCCCCCGGCAGGTCCCCCTGCGCCCGCCGCACAGTGCCGATCCTCTCGTGGCTCACCGACAGGTCCCGCTGCCACTCCGCATTCCCCGGGTCCTGCGCCGCCAGCCGCTCAGCGATCTTATGCCTCGCCTCATACGCCGTCAGCGCCCCGGGCAAATCTCCCTGCGCCCACCGCACATCCCCGATCTTCTCGTGGCTCACCGACAGGTCCCGCTGCAACCCAGCATTCCCCGGGTCCTGCGCCGCCAGCCGCTCGCGTATCTCCAGCGACGCCTCATACGCCGTCAGCGCCCCGGGCAAATCCCCCTGCGCCCGCCGCACGTCCCCGATCCTGTTGTGGCTCACCGACAGACTCCGCTGCCAGCTCGGGTCATCTCCCACCAGGCCTGCGTCGATCTCCAGCGCCGTCTCATACGCTCTTGTCGCGGCAGCCACATCCCCCCGCACGACCAACTCGCGCCCGATCCTGTCCAACCAAACCGACAGCTCTTCCTGCCGGGCCGCGTTCCCCCGATGCGCTCTGACCATCCCGATCAGCGCCCCGCCCACCTCCGCTGCCTCCCGCCGCAGTTCTTCTCTTCCCTCGTCATTCAGCCGCGAGCCGTGCGGTCGAAAGACTCCGTCGCTCTCCGGGAACGTCCCCTTCGCCAGCGCGTTCAGCGCCCGCCCAAACGCCGGCCTTCTCCTCAACCCGTAGAGGCCCTTCCCCAACAGTCCCGCGCACTTCCGCTCACAGTCCAGAGCCAGCACCAGTTCGCGCTCCATCGGCAACCCGCACGCCGACAGGATGCTGCACAGCTCCACCGCCTCCTGCTGCATCGCCGGCAGCTTCTCCAGCACCCGCTTGCGCCAGCCCACTCGGCACGCCTCCGCCAGTCCTTCGGCTTCTTCCATCGTCAGTTCATGGTCCCCGTCTCCGCTGAGTTCATCGAGATACTCGTCCGCTGTCAGGAAGCTCCCGTCATTGGCAGCCACCAGCGCCTCGAACACCGCTTCATCGCTCCACGTGACTCCGCGCGCCTCGCACGCGTTCCGCAGATACTCCCGCTCCACATCCGTTTCATCCACTGGCCCCAGCCACACATGCGGCCCGAACCTCTCCAGCGCCTTCTTCCAGCACGGGTCGCCACACATCGCCTTCCACGTCTCCCCGTCTTCGCTTCGCACCGTGGCCGTGGCCACGCAGCCATCCTCTGCCTCGCGGCAGAAGTAGTCGACAATCTCGCAGATGATCTCCCCCGGATGCAGCCCCACTGCCACACCCTTCTCCACCTCGCTTTGGTGTCGCTCCCAGTGTTTCTGCAGGTCGTCGAAAATGACAACGGCGCCCTCCAGCTTTTCGCCGGGGGCGCCCTGTGGTGACTCAAGCTTCGCCTCGCCGCCGATCACGAAGCACCATTTGCTCCGCGGCATCTCGGCTGCCCGCGACAGCGCGTACTCCGCTGCCTCGCGCGTCTTCCCGCACCCACCCGGCCCCCACACCAGCAGCCCTTCAGGCTTCTCCCCGACGGCCTCCGCAACTTCAGGCCGCGTCACATGCTTCGTTGAATCCCCTGCCACGCCGGGGAGCTTCGCGAAGACCGTATCCCGCTCCGGCTCAATCGCCTCGTACGCCAGCCCCTCCCCCCGCCCCGCTTTCTTGCGCTCGGTCTCGCTCTTCTCTGCGGCCCGCTTGGGTCGCAGGCGGAACCACAAGTACGCAGCAACAACAGCCCCGCCCACCAATTCCAGGGCCGACCTCGCACGGTCAATGAACTCAAAGACTTCGTTGCTGTCCGGGCCGATTGTCCACCCGTAGATGCTATGCCAGATGCCCGCCAGCCATTCCATCATGCGCATCACTCCCCGCGACACCGACTCGCGTACACGGTCCCGCCATTCTACTTCTCGACACCCGTCGCCCGCAACTCGTTACCGAGTCTCCCCACCTCAATTCTCACCAATCCGCACGCGCTTCGCCAATCCCCAACCCCTCGAGCTCGGCCATGCCGAGCGAAGATCGTCCATAGCTCGGCGTCGTCCGCCGAGCGACGGAGGACCCGCCACCCCCACCATTAGCGCCCATTTTCATTCGCCCTAATTTCTCCGCCCGCCGTCACCGCCATCCATTCTCTCCCGGAACCCTTCATCTCCCCAAATGCGTGACGTCATCACGTGCTAACGTCATCTTAGCGCACCCATACTAGGGATCCTCGCCATCTCAGCCATCTCCCCCGACCCATCCGCAGCCCCAACCATTCGCCCCTATCTTCATTCGTCCCTATTTCCCGCCGCCCCTCGAGCTCGGCCATGCCGAGCGACGGAGGACCCGCAGCCCGAACCATTCGCCCCCATTTCTCTGATCAGCCGTAGCCGTCGCCTTTGCCGTTCGTCGTTGCTTTCGTTTCTCTTGTTTCTTCTGTTTCTTTCGTTTCTGCCTTTCCTATCACGCTTCCCCTGTTATCCCTGCCCTTCGCTCGCCTGATGACGTCATCACGTCACCGCACAGGCCGCCGACTACGCTGGACGTCATGTCCCGCCACCTTGTTAACTAACACCCTGTGAGACCCCCCTCACACTTGTTAGGGGAAGGTGTTACCCTCACCAGCCACGAAAACCGGCCCATGGAGACGATTCGCCGCGCAACTCCAGACGATCTGGAAACCCTCGTCCGCCTCCGGATGGAGATGTGGCGCGAGTTCCCGGAAGCACTCCAAAACGCCGATATGGCGCTTCTGGAGGCCTCTACGCGCGAATACCTCCACCAGAAAACCGCCTCAGGCGACCTCGCATTCTGGGTCGTCGAAGACGCCGCTGGCCAGATCATCGCCACTGGCGCCCTCAGCTTCCCCCCTCATCTCCCGACTCCGTGGAATCCTTCCGGTCTCCGAGCTCACGTAATTGGGATGTACACCCTCCCAGAGCGCCGTAGCGCCGGAATCGCCTCTCGACTCCTCGCCCATCTCCTCGACCAGGCGCGGGCTCGCGGAGCCGTCTCAGCGACCCTGTACACCTCGGATTCGGGCCGTCCGCTCTACGAGCAGGCCGGATTCACCCAAAGCGAGCGTACTCTCGAGCTCAAGTTGTAGCCTCTCCCCCACTCTTACCCACCCCTTAGCGATCTCATTGCTCCTTCCGCTTGCATTGTGGCACCTATCATGCTATTCTCTCCCAAAACCCCGCCTCAAGGGAGCCCAAACCATGCCTCAGAATCCTGACGCTCGCGCCATGGGCCGCAGAATCTCCTCCGCTCGAAAACAGGCAGATTTCCGCACAGCGGGCGATTTCGCGGCCAAACTGGCGATTAGCGTCTGGACCGTCCGCTCCTGGGAAGCCGGCAAGAGCCAGCCCCGTTATGACATGCTCGCCAAGATCTCCGACCTGACGGGATTCCCCGCTGCCTGGTTCCTCGGCGAGAATCTCCTCCCCTCGGATATCCCCGGCGACGATCAGCCGCTCGAATCCGGCGTCTACGGGATCGCCCCGTTCAATCGCGACGCAGAGCAGGCCCTGGCGGCCCTCAGCGAAGATGCTCGGGGCTGGGGCCTGCTGATCCGCCTGAGCAATCCCGCCGCCGCCAGCCCCACCCAACTCAGAGCATTGCACGATGCTTTGATCGGTCTGCTGGCCACCTGAAAGCGTTGCAACGTCAGCACGTCACAGCGTTGCTTGCGGCTTCGCGTTGTCACGTTATGACGTCACTCATCCGATGCCGCCCTGAAACAACTTCCCCACCCGGCAGGAGATATGCCCTCCGCGCCGAATACTCTACCAGGACCGCGCTAACGCCGTTCGCGGCAGCGTCACGTCATGACGTTGCCACGTGACCAACTGGTCATAGCGCTGCTCGGTCCCGCAGCACAGGAGTAACGCGGTAACGTTGCGACGCCGTCACGTGCTACGCCATTCGCGTTATGACGCGTTAACGTCATAACGCTGCACCAGCATCCGCAGCAATGGAGGCAGCACCATGCCCCAGATCTACGCCGTTGGCAACCAGAAGGGCGGCTCCGGCAAGACCACCACTGCCGTCAACCTCGCCGCCTACGCCGCGCTCGCGGGCCGCAAGGTCCTCGTCGTCGACCTCGACCCACAGGCCAACTGCACCACCCATCTCGGAGTCGACCGCGAACTCTTCGAACTCACGAGCTATGATCTCCTGGTCGATGACGCTGTCTCGCTCGCCGACGTCCTCACTCCCAGTTGCATCGATGGTCTCATGGCTGTGCCCTCTGACGAAGATCTCGGTGGCGCCGAGGTCGAGATGGTGGGAGAGATCGGTCGCGAGTTGCGTCTCCGCCAAGCGCTTGCCTCTGCCGACGACTTCGACCTCATCATCATTGACTGCCCGCCCTCGCTCGGGCTGCTCACCGTCAACGCGCTCACCGCTGCCGAGGCCCTCATCGTTCCCGTCGAGTGCGAGTTCTTCGCGCTCGAGGGAGTCGCGGTGCTCACCCGCAATGTGGAGATCATTCAAGAGCGCCTCAACCCAGATCTGAAGATCGCAGCGATCGTCCCGACCAAGTTCGACAGGCGCAAGAACCTGTGCCGCGATGCCCTCGACTACATGCGCGAGTTCTTCGGTAAACAGGTCACGAAGACGGTCGTCCGCACCAACGTCAGCCTTGCCGAAGCGCCCACTCAGGGCGAGCCCATCGCGCTCTACAGCCCGAGTTCGCATGGGGGAGAGGACTACCGCTCTCTGGCTCGTGAGATATTCAAGGTGCGCCTCAAGTAGCCGGCGCCCTCGCAGTAGATTCGCAGTTTCGCCGAAGGTATCGTGGGAGGTATCCGATGGCCGATCGCAGACAGAAAGTGAAGCGAGGCCTGGGCGCAGTGCTCAGGAGCACCACCGACCGCGCGGAAGCGCGTGACGCCGAGGCCGAGGCGCCTGTCGCTGCCAAACGCGCCGCGAAGCCTGCGCCTGAGAGCGCTCCTCCCAGCGAGGGGGACAAGCGTCACACCAGCGTCTATCTCTACCCGGCCGAGTTCGACATGCTCGACGATATGATCTACGAGCTGCGTCGCGAGCACGGTCTCCGCATTCCCAAAACCGAGCTGCAGCATGATGAAGGATCCCAAGCGCGTTGATGATCTGCTCGCCGCATGTTCGAGCGTCCTCGAGGCCGAGGAGTGACGCCTTACCACGTCGTAACGCGATGACGTTATAACGTTGGCGGAGATAGGGGAGAACTGCGCCCGAACAATCACCGGTCCATAGTCGTCTCTGGCAAAGTCGCCCCGGAGGGATATTCCGATTCCTTTACAGGGAATCTATCCCAGCGCGGGGCGTCCGGAGGTGTGCTGACGATGAAACCAGGGAAGTCGACGCAGACTGCCGTTATAGCCGTTGCCGTAATCGTGCTCGTCGCCGGACTGCTCTACGCCGCTCATATGGGTGCCGGCCCAGAGGCGACTGCCAATGCCGCCACCGTTGCGACCGCGCCTGAGGCATGCACCGGAATGTGTGCGGGGTGCCCCGTGGCTGTGGCCAGCGGCTGCGCGCATGCGGACACGGTAGCCTGCGCGGATTGCCCGCAGGCGCAGGAGGGCGAAGCGCCCGTTGCATCGGTCGAGGTCACGCCAGCGACGCCGGCGGCGACCGCTCCCGCCGAAGTTCGTCTGGAGACTCCTCAGACCGCCCTGGAGCCGGCCACGCCGGCCGTCCGCGAATCTCCAGTGCCCGCGCCCGCTCCGCGGGTCGAGGCTGATCTGCCGGAACCGGCGCCCGCTCCTGCCGTCGCTGCGCAGCCAACAGAGCCGGCGCGCATCGCCCCGGCGGATCCTGCTCCTGCGCCGGCCGCTGCAACCGCCGCCCACGTCGATCAGGACGCGTGCATCGGTTGCGGACGCTGCGTCGACGCAGCGCCTGATGCTTTCGGGATGAACTCAGAAACCGGACGCGCGTTCGTCAAGCCCGGAGCTTCCGCCGCCTCAATCGAGGCCGGAGCAGCCGCCTGCCCGGTCGACGCCGTCGTCAGATAAGCCCTATGAATACTACGAGGTCGGCGACGAGGCCCCCGAGCATTCGCCGCCGACCTCGCTTTTGCGCATACTCAACCCGTTCCCGATATTGTCTCTGTGTCGGCCACGATGCTCTCTGTGATCGCGCTTGCCATCTGCTGCCAGCTCGCCAACCCCGCCACTGATACCAGCGCCATCAGCAACGCATACTCCACCGATGTGAGCCCTGTCTCATCTCGCCACAGCTCGCGCATGACCGCTCCACACCTCCCGACGGACCCATCATCGTGAGCATCGCGGCACGCGTCACTTGTCCGAGAACATCATCGGCGGCCGCGCCAACTCGCCTTCGGTCGGTGGGGGAGATGTTACTGGGGCTTTACTCCGAGCAGCGACCCCCGCCGATCGCCGCTGCGCGTTCTTGACACTCCCACCGTGGCCGACGTACAATCGCACAGACCTGCATTGAACGGGCCCCGTCCTGGTGGCCCGCATGGGAGACGATACAGATGCGCACAACTGCCTTCGTCGTCGGCCTCGCTCTCGCTCTTATTGCCATGTCCGCCGTCACCGCTTGCGCCCAGTGGGGCGGCGGGAACGCTGGTTCGCTCGGCATATCCTACGCCTACAGCGGCGACCCGGACGGGTTCCGAGTCGAATACGGAACTGACAAGCTGGTCTTCGACGGCCTGTTCTTCCGCGATGATCACCGTGACAGCGATATCTACGGAGTCGAGCTTGGTTGGAAGGCCAGCGACGGCAGCGGCGGCCTTGGCGGCAACGGCCTCGTCGTCGGCGCGGGCTACTACAATGACGACCCCGCTGCTGGCGTCGATGACAGCGGCGTGAGCTGGTGGGCTGGCCTGGGAGATTTCGGCGGCACTAAGAAGGGCGTCTTCTACCAGTTCCGCTACATCGGCAGCGGCCCCCTCGAGGGCACCCAGGGCGTCCTCGGCTGGCGCTTCTGAGCCGACCGTTTGTCGCTGACAGAAACACTCCGGCGGGCCGGTGATTCAGCCGGCCCGTCATTACTGCTCCTACATCGCCAATTGCGTCGCACGGGGAGGCATTCATGTTTCAGAGAGAGCTGCTCCGCGACGAACACGTTGAGCCCCTGGCCGACGGCGTTTTGCAGACTCTCGAGCGCGTCGGCGTGCTCTGTCAGAATGACGAGATGATGGACGCAGCCGAGGCTGCCGGCGCACTCGTTGACCGGGACGCCCAGCGCGTGCGTTTCCCACAGGCGATGGTCGCCGAGTTCGCGGCGGGCCTGCGCGCGGAGTTCGCCGACGATGGGGGAGAGGTCCCGCTCCGCCCTTCTGGGATGCCCACGATTGGCGGGCAGGTGGCCCAGCTTTACCAGGACTTCGAGACCGGCGAGGTGCGCACCTCACACTCGCGAGACCTGATCACCTTGCTCAAGTTCGGCGAGGCGCTTCACGGTGAAACTGGCGTCGGCCACGCGCTCGCCATCACTGACGTCCCGCCGATGGTCGAGCCGCTCGCGTCGGCCATGCTCATCGCCGAATATGCCACCAAGCCCGGGCCGGCTTTCGCCTGGCACTCCGATCAGATCGAGTACCTCGTCGAGATGGGGGAGATCCTCGGTCGCCAGAAGTGGTTCAGCTGGGGCGCGATCTGCTTCGCGCATCCTCTCCGCTTCGACCGCGACACCGCGACCAAGTTCGTCTCCCGCGTGCGCGCTGGCCAGGCAATCGGGATCACGGCCATGCCGGTCGCTGGCGTCTCCACCCCGGCCACGGCCGAAGGCTTCGTGGTCGTCGCCGCTGCCGAAGTGCTGGCGACCTGGCTCGCCGGACGGGCCATGGATCCGGAGATCGACCTTTATGCCAGCATGTGGCCCGGCACCATTGACATGCGCTCCGGTGCGGTCAGCTACTCGTCGCCGGACTCGATCTACTACGGTTGCGCCTGCTGCGAGTTCATTCGGCGCTGGACCGGCTTCCGCGCGACCATGGGTGGCAGCGAATACTGCGACGCGAAAGAGCCCGGGCTGTATGCCGGGATCGAGAAGGCCCTCAAGGCCATGATGATCTCCGGCTTCACCGGCCAGGCGCTCGGCTGCGGTGGGGGAATGGTGGACGAGGGCAAGACGCTTTCGCCGATCCAGCTCATGATTGACCGCGAGTACGCGATGGCCATGAACAATCTCACGACCGAGTTCAGCCCGACCGCCGAGCGCATCGGCCTCGCCGAGATCATCGAGGTGGACCTCGGCTTGCACGCCAATCACATGGAGTCGATGCACACGCTCGAGCACTTGCGCGAGTCCATGTGGTTGCCTGATTTGATGGACCGCTCGGGTTTCACGCCCGAGTTGGAGGCGAATGTGACTGACCGCATTCGCTTACGCATCCGCGACTTGCTCGACAGTTACGTCAAGCCCGAGGGTCGCGAGGACCAGCTCGCTGCGATGCGCCTGATCGTCGACCGCGCCCGAGCGCAGTTGCTCTAGACCAGAGCCATTCGCCCGAGGGCCGAACGCCAGCGCTCGGCCCTTCATACGAAGAAAGCAAAGGGATGTTAGCAACCCATGCCAATCACCACTGTTGAGAAACTGTCCGACCTGAGCGCCGAACGCTACGACGCCATCATGACCCGTTCGATGGAGGAGCTCGGCGACGTCTACGAGGGCGTGCGCGAGATCTGCGAGGACATCCGCACCCGCGGCGACGCCGTCACCATCGAGCACTACCGCAAGCTCAAGGATGACATCTGCGCCGCCGATCTGAAGGTCACCCCTGAGGAGACCGCGGCCGCGTATGATCAAGTCCCCGCGAATGTCGTCGAGCAGCTCAAGTTCGTCGCCGGCAACATTGACAAGTTCCATCGCGCCCAGTTCGAGCGCGACATGTGGTCCATCGAGATCGCGCCGGGCATCCTCGCCGGCCGCGTGATCCGCGCGATGGACTCGGCTGGCTGCTACATTCCCGGGCGCCAGGCGAGCTATCCCTCCTCGGTCTTGATGACCATCCTCCCGGCCAAGGTCGCCGGCGTCGAGCAGATAGTCGCCTGCACGCCGCCCGATGAGGGCATGGTCGCCAACCCCACTTCGCTCGTGGCCGCCGACCTCGCCGGCTGTGCGGATGTCTTCAAGATCGGCGGGCCGTGGGCGGTCGCCTCGATGGCCTACGGCACTGAGACCGTGCCCGCGGTCAACAAGATCGTCGGCCCCGGAAACAAGTATGTGACTGCCGCGAAGATGGCCGTCTTCGGCACGGTCGCCATCGACTCCCCGGCGGGCCCAAGTGAGATCCTCATTCTCGCCGACGACTCCGCCCGTCCCGAGTGGCTCGCCGTGGACTTCCTCTCCCAGGCTGAGCACGATCAGGACGCCGCTGCGGTGCTGGTCACGCCTTCAGCGGCGCTCGCCGAGGCCACGGCCCAGGCGGTCAATGACGCCTTCGACAAAGCCGACCGGCGCGAGATCCTCCGCCCGGCGCTTGAGAACAACTCCGCGATTCTCGTCGCCGATGACATGGCTGCGGCGCTCGAGTTCACCAACGCCTATGCTGCCGAGCATCTCGAGGTCGCGGTTGATGAGCCCATGCTTTTGCTCCCGCGCATCAAGCACGCCGGCTCGATCTTCCTCGGCCACTACGCGCCCGTGCCTGTTGGCGATTACGCCACTGGCACCAACCACGTGTTGCCGACCGGCCTGTGCGCGAAGATGTTCTCGGGCCTGAGCACTGACGATTTCGTCAAGCGCCCCACCTTCCAGCTTCTCTCGAAGGAAGGCCTGGCCCACCTTGCTCCCGCGGTCCTCGCGCTCTCCGAGGCCGAAGGGTTGCCCATGCACGGCGAGGCTGTTCGCATCCGCGTCGAGGAGTAGGGCAGAGGCTCATGGACATCTGGCATCAACTTAGTGATGACTCGCGCCGCGTGATCCTTCATGCCCAGGGCCGCGCCCGGGAATTCGGGGCTACCGCGATCACGCCTGAACATCTGGCCCTCGGCATTGTCGACGCCGGGCCGGGCTCAGGTCGCGCCATCCTCGAGCAGATGGGCGTGAATATTGAGGGCCTCCGCACCGCGCTCATCGGGGCCTCGCCGATCGGCGACGGGGCCGGCGACGACGCCCCCCTCGATCTGGACGCTCGCGCGCAGGCCTGCTTGCAGACCGCGCATCTTGAGTGGCGGTCACACACTGCTGCCCTCAACGGTCGCGCCAATGGCGAGCCGCTCCCGCAGCCCAAACTCGAGTCCGTGCACTTGTTGCTGGGTCTGCTCAGTCCGACGAGTCGCTCCGAGTGTCGTACGCTGATCAGCCACGGGGTGTTCTTCGGCGAAGTGCGGCAGCTTGTGCATCGAGCGAAATGAGGCAAGAAGCGACCAGACCAACTCAGCCCCCGCAGCCACAGTCCGGCAATTCGGTCGCGCCCGGCCAGCCCTCGATGCCTCCGAGCAGGTTGAACACTCGTGTGAATCCCAGGCTCAGCAGCGCCTGCGATCCCACCACACTGCGGTTCCCGGAGGCGCAGTAAACCACCGTCCGCACCTTCTTGTCCAGCGCTGCCAGCTCTTCAGCCGGCCCCTTGATCTGGTCCACGGGAATGTTCACCGCGCCGGAGATGATACCCGTCGCATACTCCCCCGCGGTTCGCACGTCCACGATCTGCAGCGGATTCCCGTCGCCGATCATCATCTGCACTTGAGCGGCCGATACATCCTGCCGCGTCGTGTCGATGTTGCCGCAATTTACGCAGCCGCCGCCGCACCCCGCGATCAGCAGCGATGTCACGGCCAGCGCTACACACGATATGATGGCGAGGCGTCTCATCGTCGGGCCTCCGAGCGTGTATTCTTCAGCGAACGCGTGTACTATTCCCGGCCCCGCTCCAATTCCCTACCTCGCGGCTAACCACGTGCACGGCACTCGGCAGTCCTCATCCGAGTCGCTCCCATGGCTGCCGCCGTGTGTCGGATCGCCGGTATCGTGCTGCCCGTGGTCGGCGAGGATAATGATCGCATACCCCAGCGCCCCGAGTTCCTCGCACATCCGCGCCAGCCGCCCGTCGGTCTCCTGCACTTTCGGCCGCGCGCTATCGCTCCGTGGGCCGAAGCGGTGGAAGTGGTCGTCCGTCCCGCCGATCTGGGCGATGATGAAGTCTGCCCTGAACTTCCGAGCGATGCGCAGCGTAACTTCCTCGACCCCCGCGTCGTCGGCAAGTTCCGACGTCCCGTTGATGTTCGCGCACCGGGCCAGCAGGTCCCCGCCGGTATACCCCGGCCGCCCGCATCCTGCCCCGGCGCGGTCGTGTTCGGGCAGCACATCAAAGAGCGTCTCGCACTGGAAATCGAGTTCCTTCGAGCGCACGCCATGCCCGTCGAGGTCACAGCCGGTTACCATCGCCGCGAAGTTCACTGGCGTGATTGAGGGCATCACTGACCGCAGCACCACCATGCGCGCCTCGCACAGCGAGCGCAGGAAGGGCATGTCGGCCGCGAAGTGCTCATAGCTCGACATCCCCAGCGCGTCGGGCGCCAGGATTGCCACTCGCGCCGAGCCCACAAGTTCGCCCGCGATCTCCGGGATTGGCGTCCCCGTCGCCTGCCTGCCGACCATAGCTTCAGCGAAGGTGGGTGCCGGTGCGCGCACACCCAGCGCTTCGGCCACGGTTGGTGCCACGCACGTCATCGAGTATTCCGCTCTGCTCATGTTCACTCTCCGGTTCACGTTGCGTCCTGCTCTGCTGTTCGCCTTGTCGTTTCTGCTGTTTCTTTCGTTTCTGCTGTTTCTTTCGTTTCTGTCGTTTCTTTCGTTTCTGTCGTTTCTGCCTTTCCCCCCTCTCCGGCACGGAGAGGGGGACGGGGGGAGAGGCGGCCGTCCCCAATCCCTAGTCCCCAATCCCCACCCTCAACATCCTCTTCAGCCACGGCACTGCCACCTCATACTTCACTGAGTGCTCCTCCACGTCCACGTTCGCGTACTTGAAGTACTCGTCGAAGTCCAGGCCCTCCGGCATATCCACGTCTTCGTACAATCGCGACGCCGGGTCCGCGAACTTCGGATAATACGCCACTTCCAGTTGATCGCTCGCGCCCATCAATTCGTACGCCTGCCGAATCGGCTCGATCTCCCGCGTGCGTCCGCCCTCCGTGATCACCAGCGGTCGCGGCGCCAGTGACGCCAGCACGTCGACGTAATCGAACCACTCCAGGAAGCCCGGCACATACTGGTGCACCGCGATCCGATGCAGGTTCATCGCCACTCCGCGGGCCCGCCAGTTCGCGCAGAAATCGTTCCACACCACTGCCGCGATCGACCGGTCAAGCACTCCCATCATCAGCGCCGGCTTCGCTCCCAGTGAATGCCCCGCCGTCGCGATCCGCTTCTCATCCACGTATGGTTGCGCCTTCAGCCACTCCAGGATCGGCAGCTTCGTCGACAGCGTCAGGCTCTCGTATGACCGCCCGATCCAGATCGCGTTCATGCTCAGCTCATACCGCTCCGGCATTATTTTGCTCGACAGCTCGCATATCCCCGGGTTGTCGACCGCCACTGCCACGAGCCCCTCCCGCGCATACCGCAGCGCCAGCCGGTTGCGCTCCCAATGCTTGGGTTTCGGCGGCGGTGTGCCATCGAAGTTCGGCTCGCCGGCCATCGCCTCTTTGCTGGCTGTCGATCCCGGGAAGCACATGACCGCGGGCGCCGGATGCTCTGCGTCGACCCCGTCCGGGACCAGCACCAGGTATGGCACCATCAGTTTCGGCTCGGGGAATGACTCCCACCGCTGCAGCTCATAGCCCTCGCGCGCTTCGCTCGACACCATCACCGGTTCCGGCTGAGGTGGGGGAGAGGGCAGCGTCATCAGCTCCCGGACCTTTGCCTGCACCGCATCGCTCCACTCGCCGAACTCCTCCGGCGACATCTCCGGATCGAAGGCCAGCTTCGGCTGCCAGTCCCGGTGCAGTGAATGCAGCCACGCAACGCTCTCGACGTATCGGCCATCGGCACGGTCGGTCTCATAGCGTGGGAAATCGCCGTCAGACATCGGGGTCACCTCGGGGGGTTACTCAAGCACAAGTCTAATCTCGACTTCGGTCTGCCCGGTCAGGTCGGTGGCCGGGGCCAGAAGTTGCAGCGAGTAGCGGGCAAGGTCGAGCAGGCTTGCTTCATCGGGCGCGTCGTAGAGGCGCCAGAAGTTCCATTCCTCGTCCTCGGTGAACGACCACTCACGCAGGCGTTCGATCTCCCACTCGGCCAGGGTCATCTCGTCGGACAGGAAGTTGTCGGAGACCGCTTCCCAGTGGACCTGCGTGTCCCCGCAGGCGGCGCGGAACTGCACATACCGAGCGCCGATTGCGGCAACGACGAAGTTCCCCGCCCCGCCCTCCGTCACCATCAGCCGCAGGTTCTCAGCTAGCTGCACGTCGGCGTCCTGGTCGGCCGTTTCGTTGTATTCCACTACTCGTCGCCTTCGGCCTCATCACTATCCTCGGCACACTGCTTCCGCGGTAGCACGCGATCCAGCGTCCCCTTCACGCTCTCCACCACCGAGCACGCCGACTGTGCCGCACCGGGCACGGTCAACAGTCGCTCGCCGTCATCGTCCACGATCAGGAAGACCGGCGTCAGCATCACGCCGCCGCCACCGCCTCCGCCCGATCCTCGTTCTGTAGCGTCGCCCTCGTCATCATCTGATACGCCGCTACCGCCGGCTGCGCCGAAACCGATGCGCGCCACGACCGCCGGGATGATGATCTTATTGCCGGCCGTCACTGGCTCGCCGATCACGTTGATGCTCTCGGTGCTCTTCATCAGCCCGTCCACCACGTTGCCCATCACAGCGCCGAAATCGAAGCTCATTCCTCATCCGCCTCCTTCATCTGCTTGGCCAACTCCCGAACCAGTTCCTCATCGGATTTCTGTTCGGGGGTGTCATCGGCATCTTCGCTGCTGCGACCGCTGCGGGCGACCGCCATCATGCGGCTCTGGAAGACCGCTATCATCATGATGATCATTGCGCGGAACAGTCCGATCCGGTAGCGGGCGCGCACTCGCCGCGTTCCGTCGCCCGGTGTCGCCTTGAGATCAACCGGGCCCACGCCTCGGTGGTCCCACACGCGCGCAATCACATCGTCTGCCGTAGCCTGCCCGGTGGGCGCATCCACTCGGCAATGAATCTCGCGCGCATCCCACATCAGGTCAGTGCTCCCTGCCAACGCCGCGAACACTGCCCGCGTGGCGTCCGCGATGTTCTCCGGCCCCAGCCGCCACTTCTTCTTGTCCTTCTTGGCGGCGGGCTTCTTCTCTTCACCTTCAGTCGCCTCGGCGGCTTTTGCTTCTTCCTCGGCTTCTTCTTTGCTCTTCAGTTTCCGCCGCCAGGGGATCCCTATCACGCGCACCTCGATCAGCTGCTCGGGCTCTTGCGTAAAGGAGAATGTCCCCCACCAGCCGATTCGCAACTGCGCTGCATTGCCCTTCGAGTCATAGCTGCCGGACAGTTCGCCCAGCCACGGCAACAGCATCAGCAGGAGCACCGCGCCCGCCATCAGCATCCCCATCTGCCAGCCGCCAAGCCACGCCGTGCCGGCCCAGAAGGCCAGACCCAGCACGAGCTCGACCAGCAGAACCCAGATGACCACGGCGGTGAACACTCTCACGCTATGACAACCCTCCACGCGATGCGCATGCTCTCAAGGTCTTTTCGCCGCCGGAGAAGAAATTCCTGTCCGCGCGCGCCGCGTGAAAGATCCGCGCCACTTGCGTGCAGTAAAGGTGGGGGAGACGAGTGCCGAGAACACAAGAGGACTTCGCGTGATTGACGGCGAAGTGCGCGCACTGGAAGGAACTCGTCGACACTCAAGCGAACCCTACGGCAACGCGCCTGCGCCGATATCGTGCCTGGCGCGCGACCACAACTCGGCGGCTCAGTTCGCCGATCGGCAGATATACTCTGGAGGGAACCTCGTTCATGGAAACAGCGAACCTCGAAGTAATGACGCTTGGCGAAGCCGCCGCGTATCTTCGGCTTCACCCGCGCACACTGCGCTTGAGGGCAACCGAAGGCCTCATCCCGGGCGCAAAGATCGGGCGCGTCTGGCGCTTCCACAAGCAACAGTTGGAGCAATGGATACTCGACGCAGCCGCTCGCCCATCTGTCTGACCCATCCGTTTAGCAACTGAGCGACGGCCTGCAATAGCTGCCTCATCAGAGCGTAGAGCATCGCGGCAAGGGACTGTCGGCAATAGATCCGCAAACGCCTGACTACAATCAGGAGATCGACCGCGAGCCCCTCGTCCAGTACGAGGACCTCGAACAGGCGACCGGGTTCACTCAGGTGAGCAACGCCGTGCTGCGTTGCTACCCCGAACTGTCTGACGGCGAGAAGATGACCTACATCGTTCTCAAGAGCTTCGCCTACGTTGGTCCCGAGACATTCGTAGGGGAGGGCACACTCTCCCGCGCTCGCGGCTCCACCGTCTCCACCATCTCCCGACACCTCCAGAGCCTCATCAAGGTCGGCCTCGTGAAGGTCCGCCGCCGTGGTCAGGGCCGCACCAACATCTGGATTATCGCCAGAATCCCACGCGAGAAGCTTGAGCAGTACATGGCTGACTGGCGTCCCGATTCGACCCTCGGAACTAAAGCGCAAGCCAAGATTGCGCAGAATACGCAAGTCAAGACTCCGCACGATCCGCAAGCAGAAGAACAAGAGTCCGAAGAACCTAGTTCTAAGAAGACGAACAACGAAGGCCGGACTCAGTCCGGCTCGTCTTCGCCTGCCATAAATGGCTTGTTAAGGGCGTCAGACGCCAAACCGCGGTCTGAGTCTAGTAAAGAAAACCAGCCTGTGGAAAACTCGGCGGCTGTGGAGAACTCCACAGAGGCCATTGTGGAAAACTCTGGGGAGTTGGCGGAACTCATCGCCAGCGCCTTCGCCGTTCCGAAGCAGACCAGGAGCATCGCCACTTTCCTCGAGGCCTATGATCCTGCGACAGCTCACTCGGCCTTCGAGAGTGTGCTCCACCGCCTCGACCGCGGCGAGCAGATCGATAAGCCCGTCGCGTACTTCTACACGGTCCTTAAGATGATGCAGGCCGACCGCGACGCGACCCGCCACGAGAACGAGCAGGACCAGGCAGAGAAACAAGCGGTGGCCTTGAGCTGGGCTCGCAGTCTCTTGAGGGAGTGGCCAACTGAACAAGTTCAAGCAATTTTAATGGACACTTATATGGATAAAAGCTTCGTGTATGGTATAATGCAACACGCATCCGGGTAGTGTACTGGATGTCCGCCGGGGGCACGACAGGAGTGGGAGATAGATATGGGTACTGAGCTGATCCAGGAGACCGCGACACAGATGCCCGCAGTTTTCTGCGGACCGACGGCCGATGCAGCCTTCTTTGCTGCGGTCGGAATCGCAATCTTCGGATTGTACAGCATCTACAGGTTGCTCGCTCAGCGCGTTGGCCCCACGACGCTGGACGACTGAAGCTGCCTGCACGGTCAACCGACTCACCGAATGCACCACGTAGTTCAGGTTAAGCGCGCGGAGGGGGATACCGTTGCGCTCGCCTGATTCCTCTTGGCCTT
>JALGSS010000081.1 GCA_029821745.1 Candidatus Zipacnadia bacterium | reverse complement strand
CGCCAGATCATACCCATCCAAGCGTCGCTGAACCTCGGCGAGGGTCTTCTGGTGCCGCGCCAGGATCCACCGATCGGCCTCGGTCATCAGCTCGGGGTCGATCACCAGTTCGGCGGGCGCGTCCTCCAGGTTCATCAGCACAAAGCGCGACGCGTTCCACAGCTTGTTGCAGAAGTTGCGCGCGCCAACGAACCGGTCCTCCACCAGGCTCAGGTCCTGCCCGTGGGTGATGAGCTGCGTGAGCGCGAACCGCATGGCGTCCGCGCCGTAGTTGTCGATCAACTCGATGGGGTCGATGTTGTTGCCCAGGCTCTTGCTGATCTTGCGGCCCTTCTCATCCCGCACGAGACCGTGGATGAACACGTCATAGAAAGGCACGTCGTCAGTCAATCTGAGGCCCGCCATGATCATCCGCGCGACCCAGAAATAGATGATGTCGTACGCCGTCACGAGCACGCTGGTCGGGTAGAAGTAGTCCAGATCGGGCGTCTGCTCGGGCCAGCCCAGGGTCGAGAACGGCCAGAGCTGAGAGCTGAACCACGTGTCCAGCACGTCCTCGTCCTGCCGGATATTCCCGCCACCGCAGTGGGCGCACGCGGTCGGGTCCTCTCGCGCGCAGGTCATCTCGCCGCAGTCGTCACAGTGCCACACGGGGATCGGGTGACCCCACCACAGTTGCCTGGAAATCGGCCAGTCCCGGATGTTCTCGAGCCAGTCGCGGTACACCTTCGTCCAGCGTTCCGGCACGAACCGGACCTTGCCGTCTGCCACCGCCTCAAGCCCCGCGTCGGCCAGGGGCTTCATCTTCACGAACCACTGGGTCGACACGAGAGGCTCGAGGATCGTGTTACACCGGCTGCACTGGGGGATCGTGTGCGTATGCTCCTCGATGCCCTCCAGCAGACCTCGCTCTTCGAGGTCGGCCACAACCTGCTTGCGGCACGCGTCGCGCTCCAGCCCCGCGTACGCGCCGGCTTCCTCGGTCATCGCACCGTCCTTGCCGATCACCACGACTTCAGGCAGGTTGTGACGGCGCGCGATCTCCAAGTCGTTCGGATCGTGAGCGGGCGTCACTTTCAGGGCGCCCGTGCCGAACTCCATGTCGAGGTACTCGTCGGCAATCACGGGAATCTCCCGCTCCATCAGCGGCAGGACCACGGTCTTACCGATCAGGTCCTTGTACCGGGGATCGTCCGGATGCACCGCCACCGCCGTGTCGCCCAGCATAGTCTCGGGGCGCGTTGTAGCGACGACGACTCCTGGGCCGCCGTCAGATTCCGGGTACCGAACATGCCACAGGTTCCCGGCACTCTCCACGTTTTCGACTTCAAGGTCCGACAGCCCGGTCGAGCAACGCGGGCACCAGTTGACCATGTAGTCGCCGCGGTAGATGAGGCCCTGCTCCCACAATCTCACGAAGGCTTCGCGCACAGCCCGCGACAAGCCCTCATCCATTGTGAACCGCTCGCGCCGCCAGTCCAGGGACGACCCGAACCGGCGCAACTGCTTCATGATGTGAGTGTGATGCTCTTCCTTGACCTGCCAGGTCCGCTCAAGGAACTTCTCCCTGCCCAGATCATGCCGAGACATGCCTTCTTCGGCCAGCATCTTCTCGGTCACATTCTGGGTCGCGATACCCGCATGGTCGGTGCCGGGCAACCACAGGGCCTCGAAGCCGCTCATGCGCTTCCATCGGGTCAGCAGGTCCTGGATCGTGTTGTCCAGAGCGTGGCCCATGTGGAGGATCCCCGTGACATTGGGCGGCGGGATCACGATGCAGTAGCTCGGCTTCTCCGGATTGGGGTCGGCGTCGAAGACGTCGCGCTCCAACCAGTACTCGTAGATCCGCTGCTCAATCTCTCCGGGCACGTAAGCTTTTTCCATCTCAGACGCCATCGGTCTGCTCCTTCGTCTCAGGGAACTCGCAACACAAAGGCCTCTCATCCCTTTGGGACGAGAGGCCTGATTGCTTCCCGTGGTACCACCCAAGTTCCATCCCGTGTGAGTGGGATGACTCTCTGACGCTGTAACGGGCGTACCCGGCACGGCCTAAGCCAGACTCACCTTCAGCCTGCATCAGCCTGCGGCTCAGGGGTGACGTTCAGTGGACTCCGGGGCCGGTACTCTCACCTGGTCACCGGCTCGCTCTACCCGGAGCGCCCCACCTACTCTTCCCCGTCACGGCATTTGGGCGTATTCAGCTTGTCTGACACAGAGTATATCGTATCGCGAAGGGCCCGGTCAAGCGAGCGCAGTGCCGCCAGGGAACCCCACGTTCCCAGCGTCTACTCCTCCACGAGCGCGTATCCGAGCGCTTCGTCCAGATTCGCCACGTACACGAACTCCATGTCCCGGTGGACCTCCGCGGGGATCTCATCCAGGTCTACCAGGTCCCGCCGGTTCTCCTCGGGGAGCACCACGGTTGTCACGCCTGCGCGGTGCGCCGCCAGCACCTTCTCCCGGACGCCCCCGATCGGCAATGCGCGACCATGCAGGGTGATCTCCCCGGTCATGGCCAAGTCGTAGCGAATCGGCACACCCCTCAAGGCTGAGAACAGGGCGGTGCAGATGGCCAGACCGGCCGATGGCCCCTCTTTCGGTACTGCACCCTCAGGCACGTGCACATGGATGTCATGCTTCATGAAGAAATTGTCCACCAGGAGTAGGTCCTTGCCCCTAAGTCGCGCGTAGCCGAGGGCCGCCTGTGCGGACTCCTTCATTACCTCGCCCAGGTGCCCCGTCAGGATCAGCTCGCCCTCGCCGGGCACGACGGAGACCTCGATGCGGATGATGTCGCCGCCCTGCGGCGTGTAGGTCAGCCCGGTCGCTACCCCCACGCGGTTCTCAGTGTCGCAATGGTCGTGTCTGTACGGCTCGGGCCCGAGTAGCTCGCGAACCAGTTCCGGCTTCGCGTTCAGGGTCGTGTCCTGCCCCGATGCTACGAGCTTGGCGGTCTTGCGGCAGACACCCGCGATCTGGCGCTCGAGGTTCCGCACCCCGGCCTCGTAAGTATACCGGCTAATTAGGTAACGCAGGCCCTTCGCCCCGAATCTCAGGTGCTTGCCTGTGATCCCGTGCTCTTTCCGCTGCTTCTTGACCAGGAACTTGCGGGCGATCTCGAGCTTCTCGTCCTCCGTGTACCCCGGGAACTCGATGACCTCCATCCGGTCGCGCAGAGCGGGCGGGATCGGCTGCAGCATATTGCCGGTGGCGATGAACATGATGTTCGACAGATCGTAGGCGACCTCCAGGTAGTGATCGCGGAACGAATCGTTCTGCTCCGGATCAAGCACCTCCAGGAGCGCCGAGCTCGGATCGCCCCGGAAATCAGCGCCGATCTTGTCGATCTCGTCGATCATGAAGACCGGGTTGTTGCTCTTCGCGCGGCGCAGGGCCTGGATAATCTTGCCCGGCAGCGCCCCGACATAGGTGCGCCGGTGTCCGCGGATCTCCGCCTCATCGTGCACGCCGCCCAGCGAGATCCGGATAAACTCCCGGCCCATCGCCTGAGCGATGGAGCGGCCGATCGAGGTCTTTCCCACGCCGGGAGGGCCCATGAAACACAGGATCGGCCCGCGCGATTTCACGACCAGCTTGCGCACGGCTAGGAACTCCAGCACGCGCTCCTTGACCTTCCTGAGGCCATAGTGGTCGTGATCGAGGATGGCTTCCGCCTTCGTGAGGTCCAGCTCATCAGCCGTGGCCGTCGTCCAAGGCAGATCCAGCAGCCAGTCCAGGTAGTTGCGGATGACAGACACTTCGGGCGAGACGGCCGGCATCTCCTCTAGACGTTCCAGCTCCCGCAAGGCCTTTTCCGTCGCCTCAGCGGACATGGAGGCACCGAGGATCCGGGCCTCGTAGTCGGCCATGTCGCCGCTTATGCCACTGTACTCGCCCAGCTCTTCCTGGATCGCCCTCAACTGCTCCCGCAGGTAGTGCTCGCGCTGGTTGTCTTCAAGCTCAGTGCGCACCCGTGCATGGAGATCGCGCTCCATGCGCAAGATCGACAACTCCCTGGCCAGCATCCCCTCCAGCAAGCGCAGCCGCTCGCCCACGTCGAGGGCCGCGAGTATGCGCTGACGGTCATCGATCTTCAGTCCCAGGTACGTTGCTACCGTATCGGAGAGCCGTCCGGGGTCGTCGATGTTCATCGCCATGATGAGCGCTTCCGGCGGAATGTGGCTACTGAGGTTCGTGGCCTCCTCGAAGGCGGAGACTACGTTCCTTACTGTGGCCTCGATTTCCACCGATTCCCGCTGGATATCAGCAGCGCTCGTGGCGATCGCGCGGAAAAAGGGCTCCTGCTGAGTGTACTCCTGCAGACGTGCTCGGTACAGGCCCTCCAAGACCACCCGCAGCGTGCCGTCGGGCAGCTCGAGAATCTGCACGGGCCGTGCAACGGTGCCGAACTGATACAGGTCCGCCGCACCGGGCGTGTCGTTGCCGGGGTCAACTTGCGCCACGGCAAGGACCGGCTCGCCTCTGTCCTTCGCGTACTGCACCGCACGTACGCTCGCATCGCGCACGACCCCGAGCGGGATAACGAGCTCCGGGTAGACCACCACGTCCCGCAGTGGGAGGACCGCGAACTCGGTCAGCACGTCACTGTCAGGCGTCTGGCTTTCTAGCGTCTCGTCCACACTGTCTTTGTGCACCATTACCCCTCGGAAGCCCGCAACGGGAATCAGTTACGTGACGATGCAACCGCCCGCTGACAGTTCAGCGGGCGGTTGCATACCAATTCGCGGGAGCGTGAGATTATCCTGCAATGCACCGGCAGCAATGTGCCGGCACCATTGGCGTTTTCTGCTCAGCCTGCAGCCCCGGCGGCTGGTCGTGCGTCCCCTGCTCAGGCCGTTTTCTGCTCGCCCTTGCTCTCTCGGATCAGCTCCGGCAAAGTGCCCTCCAGTATGTTCTGCTCGTCAACGATGCAGCGAACCACGTCATCCTGGGAGGGGATCTCGTACATTACATCCAGCATGACTTTCTCGATGATCGTGCGCAGGGCCCGCGCGCCCGTCTTGCGCTTGATCGCTTCCTTCGCGATGGCATCGAGCGCTTCATCCGTGAACACCAACTCGACGTCGTCAAGCAGGCGCAGCATCTTCTGGTATTGCCGGATGAGGGCGTTCCTGGGCTCGACCAGGATCCGTCGCAATGTCGCCTCATCGTGAGAGTGCAGTGTGCTCACCACGGGGAGCCGGCCGACGAACTCGGGGATCATGCCGTACGAGATCAGGTCCTGGGGCATGACCTGGGCGAGGAGGACGTCGTCTTCCTCTTTGGTGGGAGCATGAGCCGCGCCCTGGAACCCGATCTGGCGATTGTGGGTCCGGGCCCGGATGACATCCACCAGGCCGTTGAAAACGCCGCCGCAGATGAACAGGATCTTGCGCGTGTCGATCTGGATATATTCCTGCTGCGGGTGCTTGCGTCCGCCTTGCGGGGGCACGTTGGCGACGGTGCCTTCCAGGATCTTGAGCAGCGCCTGCTGCACGCCCTCGCCGGACACGTCCCGCGTGATTGACGGGTTGTCGTCTTTCGATGCGATCTTATCGATCTCGTCGATGTAGATAATGCCGCGTTCGGCCTTCTCAATGTCGTGATCGGCCGCAATCAGCAATTGCAGGAGGATATTCTCGACATCCTCCCCGACGTACCCCGCCTCAGTCACCGATGTCGCGTCGGCGATCGTGAACGGCACATCCAGCATGTTGGCGAGGGTTCGGGCGAGGAGTGTCTTGCCGGATCCCGTAGGCCCGATGAGGACGATGTTTGTCTTGTCAAGCTCGACGTCGTCGTCGATGACGTCGTCGAGCATCACTCGTTTGTAATGGTTGTAGACGGCCACCGCGAGGACGCGCTTGGCGTCGTCCTGCCCAACGATGTACTGGTCCAGGTACTCATTGGTCTCGCGCGGGGCCGGAACGGGGCCTCCATCGACCCCATCCTTGGCAGCCTGCTGCGCCTTGGTCCGCAGGATCTGGTTGCACAGGCCCACGCAGTCGGCGCAGATGTACACGCCCGGGCCCGCGATCAACTGCTTGACCTCGGTCGGTCGCTCTCTCCCGCAGAAGCTGCACCGTAGGCGGCGTTCGGACCCGTCTCCTGCTGCATCCATGCGTGCTGTCTCCTGTGCTCCGAATGACTACACTCGCGCGACCAGCAGGCCCGTCTCCCCTGCGAGGTGCGCCGGCCGGCATCTCTCGTCTGAGTAACCGGCCGTTCAGAAGCTCTCGACCCCAGCTCTACTCGGCTAGCCCACCGGGTCAGACGGCTGCTTCTGCGCTACCTTGTCCACGACCCCGTACTCCACTGCCTCCTCGGCAGTCATATACTTGTCGCGGTCGGTATCTTCCTCGATCGTCTCAAGCGGTTGACCGGTGTGCTGCGCCAGGATCTCGTTGATCCAGCGCCGGACCCGGATGATCTCCTCCGCCTGGATCTGGATGTCGGTGGCCTGGCCCTGGAACCCGCCCAAAGGCTGGTGTATGAGCACTCGCGAGTACGGCAGTGCGTACCGGTGGCCCGGCTCGCCGGCGGCCAACAGTACCGCCGCCATGCTCGACGCCTGGCCAATGCACCATGTGTGCACTTCAGGCGAGATGTAGTGCATCGTGTCGTAGATGGCCAG
This sequence comes from Candidatus Zipacnadia bacterium, assembly GCA_029821745.1. Classification (GTDB taxonomy): domain Bacteria; phylum Armatimonadota; class Zipacnadia; order Zipacnadales; family JABUFB01; genus JALGSS01. The sequence goes on along the minus strand of JALGSS010000081.1, from coordinate 4,613 downwards.
CCCGGACGTGATCGACCCGCCGGGCGAATTCAGATACATCGAGATCGGCTCTGTCGGATCATCGCCCTGCAGGTACAACAACTGCGCGACGACCAAGCTGGCAAGCTGGTCGTCGATCGGTGTCCCGATGAAGATAATGCGCTCTTTGAGCAGCCGCGAGTAAATATCATACGACCGCTCGCCCCGCGCCGTTTGCTCGATAACTGTCGGTGGAAATAGCATGTCTCACCTACTCCTCCGCTTCCGGGGCCTCCGTGTCGGCATCGGCGGCCGCATCACTGTCGCTGTCGGTCTCTGCTGTCGGCTCCCCTTCGGGGCTCTCCGACTCTTCAGACTGCTCCGCCTCGTCCTGCTCCGCCTCGTCGGCCACCGTCAGCAGTGCCTCGCGCCGCGCCTCGTACTCAGCCACGCTCACGTCCTCGATCGAGGCCGTCTCGATGATCGAGTCGAAGACCCGCCGCCGCTTCATCCGTTCGCTCAGTTGGTCGGTGAACTGCTCTTGCACTTCAGCCGCCTGTTTGACTTGGTTCGGGTCGAGGCCGTGCTCCTCGGCGTACGCCGCCATCTCGGCCTCAACTTCATCATCGGTCGGGTCGCCGATTTCCTTGCCTTTTTCTTCGATAATTGCGTTGATTTTCAGCAACTGCTCCGCGCGCGCCCGGTGTCGGGCGGCCAGATCGTCGTCGCTCACGCCCGCCATGTCCTGGAACGCCGCCAGGTCCATGCCCATCTCTTCAAGCTCGTGGGTCAGTGAGTGCATCTCCCGCTGAGCCATGCCCTCGACCAGCACCTCGGGCAGCTCCACCTCACTGCGCTCCATCAGGGCCTTGAGTATCTGGCTCTCCAACTCTTGACGGGAGTACTCCGCCTTCTGCTCATCGCTCTGCCGCTTGATTTCGGCTTTGAGGTCCTCAAGCGTCGGGAACTTGTCTTCGTCGACCTTCTGGGCGAACTCATCGCTCAGTTCCGGCACCCGACGCTCACGAAGGGCTGCGATCTTCGCCGCGATGTGCACTTCCTTGCCCGCGAGCGATTCGTCGTGGTAGTCGTCCGGGTACGTGAAGTCCATCTCCACCGTCTGCCCAACGATGCGTCCGGGCAGCTTCTCGTCGATCGGCGGCACGTTCGTGCCGGCACCGACGATCACGGTCTCCTCCGCCTCGTTGACTGCTTCTTCCTCACCGGCGGCCGTAATGGTCATCTCAAGGTCGACGGCGTCGCCCGGCTGCACGGTATCGCGCTCGACCTCCGCCTCCTCGGCGTGGCTGTCCTGCAGCTTCGCCAAGACTTCGCCGACCTCTTCCTCGGTGCTCTCCGCCGACGGCCGCACCAAGGTCAGGTCGCCGAAATCGCCCAGCTTCACCCGCGGGCCGACCGTACCGATGAACTCCAAATCCGAGGGCTCGCCTTCGGCGAACTCGATGTCCTCGAACTTGGGGAGTTCGGGCTGGCCGAGGAGGCCCATCTCTGCAAGGGCCTTCTCGAGGTGATCCTGCAGCAAGTCATACCAGGCCGAACTGCGGATCGCTTCCTCGCCGTAGAACCGCGCGAGCAGCGCCTTCGGCGCCATGCCTGGCCGAAAGCCCCGTACCCGCCCAGCCTGGTTGAGTTCCTTGTAGACCTTCTCAAAGGAGCCGTTGACTTCCTCGACGTCGAACGTCACGGAAATCTTGACCTGACATTGCGGCAAATCTTCTGTACGTACGTTCACCAAGTATCGCTCCCAGAGCTTTTCAGGCGCCAGTCGATCGTCGGTTCTCTACGACTCCGCCCACAGCAACAAGACTTTGTCACCGCGCCGGCATCCACCATTCTCCGGATACCGGCCCCGTTTCACACAGAAACGCCGTCCGGTATTGGAACCAGACGACGTATTCACTTCCGATCAGCGCACTTGTCCTCGACGCCCAATAGGGACGGCAGGATGACTGCTGCAAATCTGCCCCGTCACGCACCTGGACGACCGCCGAGACGCTTTGGTGGGCGCGGGGAGATTCGAACTCCCACGGGTCTCCCCACATGATCCTAAATCATGCATGTCTACCAATTCCATCACGCGCCCGGACCATCCGCCCTTGGTAGGAAACTGCTGTTGTGGTTGATGAGAGGTGTTTTGGTGGGTCGTGGAGGATTCGAACCTCCGACCTTGGCATTAAGAGTGCCCTGCTCTGCCAGCTGAGCTAACGACCCACCCAGGCTGTTCGGTGCTCAGGCTTCCTGAGATGCCTGCAATGCGCTCCGGGTCCCCTCAGGACCCGCGGACCCGTCTGCCGACCCGTTGCGCTTCCCCTACAACAATAACTGGCGCGCCCGGGAGGATTTGAACCCCCGACCTACGGATCCGAAGTCCGTTGCTCTAATCCACTGAGCTACAGGCGCACCTCACCGTGTCAAGTATACAGCGGACGCCGGATACTGGACAAAACCTATTGGGGTGGACGATGGGACTTGAACCCACAACCACCGGAGCCACAGTCCGGAGCTCTGCCTATTGAGCTACGCCCACCACTATCCCAGCAAATGCACGTTCCGCGACGCCGTCGCCATCTGGCGTCGCGTGGTACGCCCGGCCCGATTCGAACGGGCGACTTGCGGCTTAGAAGGCCGCTGCTCTATCCCCTGAGCTACGGGCGCACTCTCACAGCCTGGGCCGCCTGAGGGACTGCCGGCCGACTCGTCTGGAGCGGGCGACGAGATTCGAACTCGCGACATTCAGCTTGGAAGGCTGACGCTCTACCAACTGAGCTACACCCGCTCTGAGTGCCGTCCAGCGCGTGGTCGGGGCGGCCGGATTTGAACCGGCGACCTTCTGGTCCCAAACCAGACGCGCTGCCAAGCTGCGCCACGCCCCGATGGACGCTGGATCACGTGCTAGTATAACCGACTCAAGATTCGCGCGTCAAGCGCTCTGCCGCCGCGCCCCCGCAACCCTAAGAACCGCTCTCCGCACTACAATCAGACTACCAGCCCTCGCCGTCCGCTCCGTCTGAAATGACCCGAACGTTCTCCGCGCGGGGTCCCTTCGGATGGTCCACGATGTCAAACTCGACCTCGGAATTTTCAGCCAAACTGCGGTAGCCTTCCCCAGCAATGCCCGAGTAGTGGACGAAGACGTCCTCGCCACCCTCCTGCTCGACGAACCCGAAGCCCTTCGCATCGTTGAACCACTTGACTTTACCGATCGGCATTAGACAGAGCCCTCCTGCGACTGGTGCCATCGTAGGCGCGCCATCGGCGAGCCATGATGGTTGAACGCCAAGAACTAAGCAACCGCGAAACACAGTCCGGTACAGCCGTCCCGGCTGCGTCCCCCGGCCAGCGACCCGCAGAGTATAGCAAAGCGCCGGAACCGATGTCAACCCACATTTGCGACACTCAACCAGCGTCGCCGCCCCCTCTGAAGCACCCCCGGGGAGCCCCAGGGAGTCCTGTGGGAGACACCGCCTTGCTACTCCAGGGCTGCCGACGGGAGGGCATTGCACTGCGCCCGCAGAATAGAGTAGTCTAGGCCGTCTGTGTTGACGGATACTGCGGACCAACGCAACGCTATGGAGGAGACACGATATGTCCGATAAACTCGCCATCGATGGCGGCACCCCAGTAACCACTGAGGCGTTCCCGCCCTGGCCGTACTTCACCGAAGACATGATCCAGGCCGCGATGGAGCCCCTGCGCACCGGAAACGTCAACTACTGGACCGGCAAGATCGGCATGGAGTTCGAGCAGAAGTTCGCCGACTGGGTCGGTTGCGATTACGGAATCTCCACCAGCAACGGCACCAGCGCCCTACACGTGGCCCTCGCGGGTCTGGGCATCGGACCGGGCGATGAAGTCATCACCCCCTCCTATACCTTCATCGCCTCCAGCTTCTGCATCCTGCAGGCCGGCGCCGTCCCCGTCTTCGCGGACGTGGAGGAGGAGACCCACACCATCAGCCCCGAGAGCATCGAGGCCAATATCTCCTCACGCACCAAGGCCATCATCGCCGTGCACCTCTATGGCTGCATCTGCGACATGGACCCGATCATGGAGATCGCGAAGAAGTACAACCTGTTCGTGATCGAGGACACCGCACAGGCCCCGGGGGGCGTCTACAAGGGCAAGAAGGCCGGTTCCATCGGCCACTGCAACGCCTTCAGTTTCTGCCAGTCCAAGCACTTCACCACGGGCGGCGAGGGCGGCTGCACGGTGACGAACGATGAGGACGTCGCCTGGATCTGCCGCTCCTTCCGCGACCACGGCTACGACGTCTCCGAGCGCATGCGACTGCTCGAGCTTGAGGAGAAGCTCCCGTACATCCACAAGATGTGGGGCTTCAACTACCGCATGACCGAGATGCAGTCGGCCATCGGCGTGGAATGCCTCAAGATCATGGACGACTGGAACCTGGCGAACCGCCGCAGGAACGCGGGAATCCTCGACGAGGCCCTCAAGGACGAGCCGTACATCTGGCGCCTGCCCATCAACACCGAGGAACGCCAGAACGCGTACTGGCTGTACCCGATCATCCTGGACACCGACAAGCTGACGGTGGACGGCCGAGAGTTCTTCAAAGCAGTCGGTGCCGAAGGCGTCCCGGCGGGTCCGGTCCTGTGGCCCCAGTGCTACAAGGA
>JALGSS010000963.1 GCA_029821745.1 Candidatus Zipacnadia bacterium | reverse complement strand
TGACGCCATTCGGTCGGTTGGCGATCATCGTGGCCATGTACATGGGCCGCGTGGGGCCGCTGACCCTGGCCCTGGCGATCGCCCAGCGCAGGCAAGGAACTGATTTCACGTATCCCGGGGAACCGGTGATGGTTGGATAGGTACTCGGCCGGCCCCGTCGGGGCCCTTGAGGTGATCCGCAATGCGCAAGACAGGACAATTCGGTGTTATCGGCCTCGGGCGGTTCGGGATGCGCGTGGCTGAAGGCCTGTATGAGAACGGCGCCGAGGTCATCGCCATCGACGCGGACCCGGCGCATGTGGATGAGGTCAAGGCGGACGTGACCACGGCCGTCGCGATGGATGCCACCCAGAAGGATGGCCTGCGCGCGTTGGCACTCAACGAACTGGACGCGGTCGTCGTGGCGATCGGCCGGGACACCGAGGCCAGCATTCTCGTCACCGCGCTGCTCAACGAGTTGGGTTGCCGGCGGATCATCGCGCGAGCGGGCAGCGACCTGCATGCCGACATTCTCCGTCGCATCGGCGCAACCCAGGTGGTCTACCCGGAGGATGACATCGCCGCGGGGCTTGTCCGGTCGCTGACATCGCCACGGGTGATCGACCTGGTTGAGCTTGAGGGCGAGATCGACTTCGCCCTCGTCGAGATCCCCGACGCGTTCGTGGGCAAGAGCCTCCGCGAGCTTGAGCTGCGGGCGCGATACAACCTCACGGTCGTCGCCTTGCGCACCGTAGACCCCGAGACGAACGAACCCCGGGTGGTGCTGCCCGGCCCCGACGACACGCTGCAGGCCGGTGACAGGATGTACGTCGTCGGGAGCGATGAGGCCCTCACGCGCATCGACCAGTTGTGAGCCGGTGGCCTGCTGAGGCCAAGATAGCCAGGGCAGTTGCCAACCTTGACTAGCTGCGGGGTGGTCACGCCGTACAGTGACCGGGGCCCCGCAGGTCCCTTGGCGTTCGGGGGACGACGACACACTGGCACTGGGAGTGCCAGTGCCACCCTTGCATGGGACTTCGCGAACCACCCACTTTCCGGGTGGGGCAGGCCGCCGGCCGGCCGACATCAACAACCATGAACCGGTGCCGTGCTCCCCATTCCCTCGCAGGGAAGGGGGCCGGGGGGTTAGGTGCCGTCCGCCGTCAGGCGGCCGGACTACGAGGGCCCCTCCCGAACGACAACGGACGGATGGCACTGGTTGCCACGAAGTGGAACCAGTGGGAGTCAGTATCCATCGGACCCACCGGACGACAGACCCGACAGGAGTGTTGGCATGACCATGGTGACGAGTCTTGCGGCGGGGATTCTGCTGGCGGCCCTACCTCTCACAGCAACGGCTGCCATCACCGTTGACTGCGCCTACCATCACGTGGACGTGGGCGGCCAGTACGAGTGGAGTGAAGGCGCGGCGGGACTGGCCGACTTCGCGAAGACAGACCGTCGGGCGGGGACGCTCAAAGTGTACCTGCACAATGACGGCGCCGAGCCAGCCGATGTTGAGGCCGTCTCCCTCGATGGCGTGGGGCTTGAAGAGCGTCGCACCTCCGAGCGTCACGAGGTCATCTGGTGGCGCACGTGGCCCAACCCGATCCCCGCGGGGGGATACGCCGAAGTCAGCGTGCGCCTCCGTTATCCTCTCGAGCAGGATGCGACTCTCGCCCTCAAGTCCGGAGACCAGAGCTTCGATGTGACCGTGCCGATGCAGCCGCCCAACTTCCGGATCGAGACCATCGCCTGGGCGGACGGCGGCTCGAAGCTGGTGATTGTCCCCCAGAAGATGGGAGATGCTGCAGCGCAGGTTGCCGGCGTCTTCGTGGATGGTGTTGATGTTACCGCGCGGGCGAAGATCTTCGATGCGACCTTCTCCGCGGGGATTTGTCCCATCGAAGTGGAGCTGGACACGCCCCTTGAGCCGGGCTCCTTCCATACCTACAAAGTGACGGCGGAGGACGGGCAGTCAGTCGCCTGCACCTTGCGCACCCTCGATGAGTTTCTGCGGCTGGGCATGTATGGCGCGGGCGATCTGGAGCGCAACGCCAAGCTGGGCTTGAACACCGCATCCCACTTCGGGGCGCAGTCCAAAGGGACCCTCGATCGGTACGCGGCTTTCGGCATGCGCTCGGCTTTTCATGTCAACGCGAACCCACCGGCTCCGGAGGTCCGCGGGCATCCGGC
>JALGSS010000962.1 GCA_029821745.1 Candidatus Zipacnadia bacterium | reverse complement strand
GGCGCCAATGCGAGCTACTCTGGTGACGCATCCGAAGACCTGAAGGCCCCCGACGACTGGGCGACCTACGTGCAGAGGGACTTCATCGACGCGGTGATCGCCCGGCGCCCGGCGAGCATCCCGTATGAAGAGGGCGTGAAGAGCCTGGCGGTATCGGTGGCGGGATATGAGTCCGTGAACAACGGCGGCGTGCCGGTGAAGCTGGCGGACCTGATCGGCTGAGCGGCGCTCAACGGCGGACAGAGGCACTGCCACTCACCTGCACAACGCCGCTGGGGCTCTGCCCCTGCTCCCCGCTGGGGCCGCGGCCCCAGACCCCGTTACTCGCGCGGAGCGCGGCAGTCGGATACTGACTGGCGCCGACCTCCCTCAATGGGGGACGGTCGGTGCCATTCCTGTCTGCCATGGCTTGGTTTGTGCCTCAGCGCACGCCCCGGTGCGGATCCTTGATGAGCGGCGCGTAGATATTGCCGTGGTAGAAGTCGCTCACCCACGTCCCGGGGGGCACGATCTCGTCGACCTTCGCGAGTTCCTCCGGGGTCAGTTCTACCTCGAGAGACTTGAGCGCGGAGGCGAGATGCTCCTCGGTGCGCGGGCCAATGATCGCGGCCGTGACGCCCGGCCTCTGAATCAGCCACGCGTGCGCGAACTCGGCCAGACTGCAACCGTGGGCTTCGGCAAGCTTGAGGTACTCCTCCACGGCGTCCAGAGCCGCAGGCGTGAAGCGGCTGTGATCGGGCCCGGCGTTGGAGAACCGGTGCCCCTCGGGAACCGGTTGGCCCTTGCGATAGGTCCCGGTGAGCATCCCATACGCGAGGGGTCCCCACGGGATGATCCCGATGCCCTGGCGCAGGCACATCCACACCAGTTCGTTCTCCACGCCTCTGTCGAGCATCTGGTACGGTGGCTGTTCGCTGATGAAACGCGGTAGGCCTCGCCGGTCGGCGATTCCAAGGGCTTCCATGATCAGCGTCGGGGGCCACTTCGACGTGCCGCAGTAGAGGATCTTCCCCTGCTTGACGAGGACATCCAGCGTCTCCAGGACCTCGTCGAGTGGAGTGTTCGGATCGACGATGTGGAGCTGGTACAGGTCGATGCGATCAGTATTAAGGCGCTTCAGACTGGCCTCGCAGGCGCGGACGAGATGGAAACGGCCGGCGCCCCAGTCATTGGGGCCCTTTCCCATGTGCGCGACGGCCTTGGTCGCGAGGACGATGTCGTCGCGCCGGCCCGACTGCTCAATCGCCTTCCCCGTGATCTCCTCCGAAACGCCTCGGCCGTATACGTCGGCGGTATCGATGAAGTTGATTTCGGCGTCAAGGGCCTGGTGGACAAGGCGGATCGAGGTCTCCTCGTCCGCGCTGCTCCCGAAGTTCATGGTCCCAAGGCACAGCGGCGAAACTCTCACGCCGCTTCTGCCCAGTTGGCGGTACTCCATGCTGCGCGCCTCCAGATTGGCTGGTTGGTTCGGCAGTGCTGGGGACCTCTTCGCTCCGCTCGACGCGAGTTCCTTCCGAAGCAAGGGCCTGGGGCAGGATGGGGTCCGGGAGACGGCGAACACTAGGTTGACAACACAAAGACGCCGAGGGATGTGGCATCTGGCCGTCTCACGGGTGTCGTCCGGGCGTCTGAACGATGGAACAACCGCAACCAAGGCGCACAATCAAGCCTCAAGGGGGCACATCAGATGACGAAGGTCCTATCAGTCGTTGTAGTGCTGTGTCTCGCCGCAGTTCCCGGTTGGTCACAGTTCTTCCCGGCCCCCGCTCCGGGAGGCCAACCAGTGCCGGCACCCCAGCCCGGCGGCGGAATGATGCCCGGCGGTCCGATGGGCGGAATGCCCGGTCCTGGCGGTATGGGAATGGGTATGGGTGGCCCGCCTGGAATGATGTCTGGCATGATGCCCGGCATGGGCGGCGGAAGCGTGGCCATCGCCGTGGACAATGGGCTGATTTTCATCGCGGCTCAAGGGATGCTGACCGTGTTCAAGCTCGAGGGGAACAACCTGACCAAGATCGCGCAGGCCCCGTATGGCCCTGGACCTGGTGGCCCCGGCTATGGCCCTTATGGCCCTGGCATGGGTCCTGGCGGCTTCGGCCCCGGCCCGGGTGGGCCCTTCGGCATGCCAGGTGGCGGCCCTCCGGCTCCGGGCGGCCCCGGAGGCGGCGGGATGTAGACG
>JALGSS010000961.1 GCA_029821745.1 Candidatus Zipacnadia bacterium | reverse complement strand
GACTATGACCTGCTGTCTTGGCAGAAGACCCACGACCACATAGGGCACGCCATCAGTGAGGACCTCGTTCACTGGGAACACCGGCCCTCGATATGCGCGAAAGGTGCGCCCGGCGAGTGGAATGACATGGCCCAGGGGGGCGGCGTCAAGACAGGCTGCATCGCGCACCATGAGGGCAAGTTCTACCTGTTCGCCGGCGCATCGAAGGATGCGGTGCAGGTTGTTGGCCTGTGGCTGTCCGACGATATGGAGAACTGGGAGCAGCACCCCGACAATCCCGTCCTCAGACCGGCCGGGCCGCACTACCTGGACGCGCCCACGGACGGGCGCCCGTCCGTCGGTTGGCGTGATCCCGGCATTGCATACTGCAGAGAAGACGGCTGCTACCACGCCTTTCTGTCTGCGCAGTTGGCCGAGAAGGGTGATCAGAACTGCCTGGGCAGTGTGGTCGGGCACGTGCGCTCAAGGGATCTCGTCCACTGGGAACACTTGCCACCGGTGGCAACGCCGGGGCTGGCGGACCGGTTCTATCAGATCGAGGAGCCCGAGATGTGCCAGATCGGCGGGCGATGCTACCTGTTGCTCGACGGAGGAACGACCGGCGGTATGCGGACAAGCACGCCTGCCCGAGATGACGTGCGGGGATCCTTCTACATGATCGGCGAGAGCTTCGACGGACCCTTCGTCCGGCCCGAAGATGATCTGCTCGTGGGCAACGACCTCGGAGCCAGATGTGCGACGACCGGGCGGATTATCGAGTGGCAGGGCGAGCCCGTCTTCCTGCATTTCTCAATCGCGAGACGCCCCGCCCTCAGCCCGCCGAAGAAGGTCCGCGTTCGCGCGGATGGCACGCTCTACCTAGAGTACATGCCTGTCATGGAGAAACTGGAGACCGGCCTGATATGTGGGTCCACAGAGGATCTGCCGGACTCCTCCTCACCTGACGTGGGGCGATGGCATCGGAGCGATGGCGTGCTTTCCGGCGAGGTGACGCCCGGGGGGTCTGTGTACCGGATAGCCGATGAGATCACGGACCTGCACTTCGCCTGCAGCATCAACGCGCCTTCAGCAGGACGGGCAGGAGTCGTCCTCAGGATCGACAAGACCGGAGACGCCGGTGTCTGGCCCCGAGGAGTTGGAGTCGTGCTCGATTTCGACGAGCAGAGGATATTCATCAGCGACGCCAAGAGCTACCCCACGACAGGCTGGTACTGCAAACCCCACGACATCTGCCGTATGCCTTTGGCGCGCGACAGGAGCTACCACCTCCGGTGCTTTGCCCGTGATGAGCATCTGGAGGTATACCTCGACAACCGCTGGGCGTTTACGACCGTCATTCCTGAGGCAGCCAAGGCGGGAGCCGTTGAGCTGATGATCGAGTGCGGGGAAGCAGCATTCTCGGATGTGCGTCTCGCCTCGATTGAGCCGCCGGCCTGACCTGCTTCCATGCGGCGGCCCGGCCACATACATGTACTCACCAAACTCATTGCGCGGAGCATTCAACATGCTGCTGACCCTATCAACTGGTTTGTTCGGCACGGAACCCCTTCTGGGCCTGATCCCTCGCATTCAGGAGGCCGGCTTCAGACGACTCGAGGTTGTGGACAGAGGCGAATACTGCGGCCATGAAGAGGTGCTGGATGACCTTACCCGGCGAGCGAGGGACTGCGAGATCGAGCTGCCCAACTGGCACCTCATTCAGGAATCACCATTTCGGGAGACGAAGCAGGTGAGCCGGGCTACCGTTGACGCAATGAAGAGGTCGATGGATCGCGGGAGCAGAATCGGCGCAAGGAACCACGTCCTGCACTGGTATCACCGTTTCCTGGACACCGGCTACGATGCCCTTTGGCGCGAGATCGTCGACGAATGGGTGGAGCACGCGGCAAGCCTTGGCGTCCGGCTGCTGATGGAAACGGTCCCGGACAAGCCCAGCAATGAGCGGTACGTGCCCTCAGCGGAGATCATCGAGTTTGTGTCTGGCTACCCGGCCGACGTCCTATCGGTGTGCGTTGATGTCAACCACAGCAATCTGCAGGAGAGCCTCCCCGACGTCGTCCATACCGTCCGTGAACGCCTGGTCAGCCTTCATATTTCGGATAACGATGGGCACGCGGAGAAGCACTGGCTGCCCGGCCAGGGCGTCATCGACTATCCCTCACTGTTCCAAGGTCTCGAGTC
>JALGSS010000960.1 GCA_029821745.1 Candidatus Zipacnadia bacterium | reverse complement strand
TGACACCGCGCATGGTCCACAGCACGACTCAATCCCGGCCCACCTTGAACGCGCCGGGGGATGGCCACTTGGCTCTGGCCGCGTCGAACAAGCGCATCTTCCTGAGCGATACGGCAACAGGCGAGGTATCTGTCTATGCGATCCCGGGCAAGTAAGCTGCGATGTTGGTTGCAGCGAGGGCTACTGCTGACGGCCATGGGCGCGCTCGTGATATTGGCGCTGCCGGGATGCGTCAAGCTGCCGTCTGCGCCGCCTCCGCCACCACCTCGTCCGGTGACGCCACCCAAGCCTGTCCCCAAGCCCCAGCCTACACCGCAGAAGACACCCGCATTCGACACATTTGAGCAGATCCGGGACGATATTCTAAAGAACTATGAGCATGTCGGTTCGGTCAAGTGTGCCTTCGCGATCGGGATTGATGTGTCGGGAAGCTGCCATACGAACGGCGTCCTCGAGTGGGCCATCAACGTCCTGTCGGACATGTGCACCTACTTCTTCGTCAGCGGCGACAAGATCATGCTGGCGCCTTGGGACAGTCGGATACGGGAGAAACACGTTACCCACTTCGACTTCACTGACGCCGAGGCCGGCGTGGACGCTCTGAACAACGCGCTGGAGAACCTGGAAAGCTTGGTCGACCCTGAGAGCCGTGGCAGCAATGTCCTGGACGCCCGCGGCTACTGCATGACTAAGGCGCTGGAGATGACTGATGAGAGCGGCGGCACGCTGTGTCCCGTCGTCCTGATCCTCTCCGACACCTATACGCCGGACATGGAGTTCGGCAGCCAGGCGTTCTCCATCCAGAAGCTTCGTGACTTGCGTGCCAAGCTGGGCGGCCCCGACGCGGAGTACGAGCCCGGAAAGTACCCCACGGGCGGCAAGCATCAGCTCGTGACGCACCTGCTGGTCGGCACGGGCGAGGGACTGGCCACTGTGGACGGGATCGACCGCACGAGGACCGTTGCGGCCTCCGTGGTCGCCCAGACGCCTGTGCGTCTACCGACCACGCCGCGCAGACCGCGGGACTACAGCGGCCTGCGCACCTTGCTGATGGTGATGTCCCTGGTTGCACTCGCCGGGCTGATTGCGTTGCCCTTCGCGTGGAAACACAAGCTCGTGATCGGCGACGCGCGCGAGTCGGTGAAGGCCTTCGGTGGCCGCATCGCCATTCAGGCGGGCCGGGGCATCAGCCCGCGCGGAGTTATCTATCTGGCTGTCCCCGACTGCGAAGACCGTACACTGCTCACGATTGAGGGCAAGGGCCCGCAGCTTGTTGCGAATGCGCGCCGTGGAATCCGGCTCAATGACGGACGAACCGAACTCACGATCCCGATGGGACGGCCTGTCACGCTACGCATCGCCATCGACGGTGTGCCCGGCGAGCAGGTCTTGGACGTCCAGGTCGCGGATTTCTTCGCGACCAACACTGGCCCGATCATCGGCATGATCATCGCCCTGCTGGTCATCGTCGGCTGCATCATCGGCTAGGATGCGGACCTGTGCAGTTGAGAAATAGCTCCAGTACACCCGGAACAGCGCCGGGAGGGACGCGCCTTGGAAAACATCCTGTACCTGTTCGCCATCACCCCCCACGATCTCGGAATGCTCATCGCTGTGATCGCCGGATGCTGGCTGATCTCGCTGATCATCTTCTGGGTGTTCTACAGCCTGTGCTCCCTGGCGGCCGGGCTCTCCATGCGCCTGGGGTACACCTACGGGATCGTCCTGTTCCTGATCTCCATCTTCTTCGTGTTCCGGGACCTGAAGGAGTATTTCGTCTGGTGGCACTATACGCCGGGACCCACAAATGCGGTCATTGCTGACGCGGTCCTCGTGCTCGCGATCTGTTTGCTCAAGCTGATCCTGATGTGGGCCATCTGGCCGAAGCCGAAGCCGGCGGAAGCAGTACTGTTGTAAGGGCCGTGAGGAAGGGTTGTGTTGGAAAAGGGCAATCATGGGCACGGGGTGTCGCGTCGTGTGCGACGGAAGACCGTGCTGGAAAAGGGCAATCATGGGCACGGGGTGTCGCGTCGTGTGCGACGGGGCCCCGTGCGCGGCCCTTCAGAGCATCCGTGGGGCCCCGTCACACACGACGCCGCTGTTTTGGCGCTGTTTTCAACACCCGTCAGATCGAGCAAGTCGCCGCCAGGTCGTTTCGCGCGGTTCGGGCGAAGAATCGCCCCCC
>JALGSS010000959.1 GCA_029821745.1 Candidatus Zipacnadia bacterium | reverse complement strand
TCCACGTCGCCGGCCTCGAGGGTGATGGTCTTTCCTTTGAAGGCGGCAATGCGGAACCCCTCGGTCTTTGTCTCGTTGTAGAGCCAACGTCCCGCGTGCCGGCCGCCATCGACGCGACCGTACCCGGTGAACTGCGTGTCGGTGATAACCGTGTGAGTGTCGCTGTCAATCGAGGTGGCCTTCCCCATCCCGACCAGGTACAGGATGTCACCGAAGTGCAGGATGGTCTGCCCGTCCGCGACCTGTGCCCCCTTGATGGTGTAGCTGGTCTGATGGTCCTCATTGCCGAGGATAATGACCCGGTCGACATAGGCGTCGGGGGCGGGGAGCTCACCTTCTATGGTGATGGTATTGGCCTCGTGGTCCACCGAGAGGACGGCGCCTTCCGGAGACGGTGCTGCCTTGATGTCGACGTCACCACAACGCAGGTGGGTCCCATTCACGAGACACGCGCGCCGGATCCCGTCCGCGTCAACGGTGGCCATTGCGAATTCCGCTGATGCCGTGAGGGAAAGGCCTCCGCCGGTCCACGTTGCCTCGACGCCCGGCTCGGTCGAACTGTGGATGAGGTCGGTCTCGGCGTCCCTGGTCACCTGCAATCCCGCAGACCAGGGGCCACCGGTCGCCGCGCTCAGGCGCTCCACGCTCGTGACCCGCGCGGCTCCCTTGTGGGGCTCAACGACCGCGATATACGAGGATGCGAGGCCGTCATCGGGATCCGCGTCTCTCGGTGTCTCATTGCGGGCGAGGACGTACTGCAGCGTGTCGGGATGTCCCGGCTTCAGTTCGGGTTCGGCGTCGGCGAGAATCACATCCTGGGCGCACCCGGCGGCCATGGTCATGGTGAGACCCAGATTGCTCTCCGGGTCGCGCCACATGGCCGACCAGGGCCCTTCAGGGGACATGTGGCGGATGTTGTACAGGTACTGGAACCCGCTGAGAGCCATGGACATCACCCGCGGGGCCTCGAGGTCCGTTTCGCGGCTGATGACCACGCTGTCGATCAGGATGTAGCTCTGCCCCGCCTCAATTGCCTCAATGCTCACCTCATCGAAGGTCTCAGGCAGATCATACTCCTGGGCGATCCAGTGGTACCCGACCTTCCCGGTGGGCTCCCAACTGAGCTGCTTCGACACACTACCCACGGATATCTCGACCACGTTCGTGCCGGAGTTGTAGTCGTAGGCGCGGAGGAAGACTTTGACCTTCCCACCGGGCGCCGCGGGGATCGTCTGGGTCGCGACCGCGCCCACCTTGCGGGTGAGGATCGAGGTACCCGAGTACGTTGACCAGGCTTCGGTGCTTCGTTGCGCGTAGGGACGGTCATCCCGGAGAACCCCGTCCATCTTCGTCAACTCGACCACGATCCCATCCACATTGGCGCTGGACTTGGGCGTAGCGCCGAAGGCCACGTCCTCGCCCGCCAGCGTGCCCTTGGTCTGGGTCTCGCCGGGCAGGCCGCCGGACACGGTGAACTCAGGCAGCGGCGGCCCGTGGAAGCTCCAGTCGTGCTCCTTGCCGCCCTCAACGCGGAAAATGTCCAGCAGGTAAGAGGCCGCTTCGTCCATGTCGATCAGCGCCGACGTGCGCCGGTAGACTGACGCACTGTTGGGATACGCGACCTTCTCCGCTGCCGCGTCCGCCAACTGCACGCCCGGTGCGCTTGCGAGAGTGTTCAGGTAGCCGGGGAAGGTCGTCTGCTGCCCGGCGCGGTCCACGAGAACCGCATAGTGGCTGGTGGTGTTGCTGGTCCAGTACGCGTTCTTCGCCAGCCAGTGGGCCGGGTAGCCCATGTCGGTGAGCATCGGCTTCCCGTAGGCGAACAGCTCGATGTTGAGCCGATCGCGATGGCCGTGCCCGCCTCCGGAATGGCCGTAGTACATGGACAAGCCGCGCCGATGGGCGCCCTCGCCGCTCTCCAGGATCGCCAGTCCATATCCGCCCAGATTCCGGGTCTTCAGCCCGAGATCTGTCCCGTGCTCCTCAACCAGGGCGTCCACTTGCTCATCGATGGACGGCTCCCACAGGCTCTCTGTCTTCGCGCCCAAGAGCTCGAGAATTTTCGCGTAGCGCGAGTCTCCGTAATGGCGCAGAGCGGTCCCCTGCATGTGGTTCGACCACCCCACACGATGGGAGCCCAGAATGCTGCCCGAGTCGCCGATCGACGGCGTGAAATCCCCCGCGA
>JALGSS010000958.1 GCA_029821745.1 Candidatus Zipacnadia bacterium | reverse complement strand
TCGCCCCGGTTGTGGATGCTGCCCACAGCGCTCCCGAAGGTGCCCGTCCCCCGGCTCACCGGCTTCGCGAACAGCCAGCCGCCGGTATACGGCTTCTCGGGGTCATAGTTCGGATACCGGGCGCGGATCGCCCAGTCATCCCCCACGCGCAGCAGGCGGAAGGACCAATCGCCCGCGGCGACATCGGGAACCGTCGTGGTGAAGACTTCCCCGTCTGCGGAGGTCCACTCCCCGGTGATGGGCCTGCCCCCGCTGAGCACGACTTCTTCTCCCTCGGCAGCCTGCCAGCGCACGGGACGCGTCGGGGTTCCTGAATCCTCGGGCCCCAGCACCAGCGTCTCCGGCAGGTAGTAGGTCCCTGCGCGCACGGTGACGGTGAGCGCGGCCCCCGCGTTGGCGGCCTTGAGTTGGCGCAATGTGTCGCGGGCTTTCTGCAGCGTCGCGAAGGGTCCGTCGGTGCCGTCCGCGTTCGGCTCGGCGAGGGTGCCCGACCAGTTGTCATTGCCATCGGTGGCGACGAACAAGCTCTCGGCGGCACAGCCGCTGGACAGCAGAGCGATCAGGCAAAGGGCGATCAGCAGGACGCAGGTACCATGCATGGGGAGACCTCCGGTAATGTGATTGGGGGAATGTTCGGGCGAAGGCTATCGGTTCCCTGCATGGATGTGGGGGATGTGGGTTGATTTTGAGCAGGTCGCAAGAGGATTTATTCGATAGAATATATGATTGACAAATGCGCTGAGCAGAAGTACCATCCCCGGTAATCTCCCTGCAGCCGCTACTCCATCAGCCACGAGTTGCGCGTCTTTGGCTCGCGCAGAGAGTTGGGGAGGACTTCCTGGTCTGCATGGCGAACCGCGTCGGCGAATGCTTGACATTTACCGCCGATGGGGGCGACTATGGGCACCGAGAGTCTGCCGGCAGAGCTGCTTGACCTCTATGAAGTGCATGAATGGAAGCACGCGTGCGCTGTTCTGCGTGAGGACTTTCGCGCCGAGTGGGACGACATTGTGGAGGTTCTGTCGGAATTTCGCCTCTACCGAAGCCATGTTGCTGTGGGGGGCGGCGGCCTGTCGAAGGTCTCGCAGCTCTTCAATAAGGCGTTTGTTGAGCGAGGGTGGCGGGAGAAGGCCTTCGAAACGATGATGGTAGTCGACGAGGCCCAGATGGAGACGCCAACACATAAGGTTGACTGCGTCAAGGGCCGAATAGCCTTGGAGATCGAGTGGAACAACAAGGATCCCTTCTACGACCGCGACCTGAGCAACTTCCGTCTGCTCTTCGAGCTTCGCGCCATAAGCGTGGGCGTGATCATCACTCGTTGCGATGAACTCCAGGACATCTTCGATGCTTTGGGGAAAGGAAGGTCATACGGCGGATCTACAACTCATATGAGCAAGCTGCTCCCCCGCTTAGAGGGTGGGGGCGGCGGAGGATGCCCTGTACTGGTCTTCGGTATCACCAAAGCGCTATACGTGGAGGATTGACCATATTGGCAGAGCACAGCGGCGACGAGATTGACATGGAGACACCCGCGTTTGATCTGTTGCGCATGGGGTTGGCGAAGTTCGGCACGGTCCTCGCGGACCCGCCATGGCGGTTCATGAACCGGACCGGGAAGATGGCGCCAGAGCATGAGCGACTGAAGCGTTACCACACCATGTCCGTGGAGGAGATAGCGGAACTCCCTGTCGCGCAACTCGCGCTGCCCGAGAGCCACCTGTACCTCTGGGTCCCGAACGCGTTGGTTCAAGAAGGACTCGAAGTGCTGCACCGATGGGGCTTCACCTACAAAACCAACATCATTTGGTACAAGGTACGCAAGGACGGGGGCCCCGACGGCCGCGGTGTCGGTTTCTACTTCCGGAATGTCACAGAGATGATCCTGTTTGGCACACGTGGCAAGCTCCGCACGCTTCCTCCTGGCCGCCGACAGGTGAACATCATCACCGCCAGGAAGCGAGAGCACTCCAGGAAGCCTGACGAGCTCTACGAGATCATCGAGCAGTGTAGCCCATGAAGCCCCGGCCAGCCGGGCCACGCGCCAGGACAGACTCGCTGGGTGTGACTGGGACCCGAAGGCCCCTTAGAGCGCCTGCCCTCTGGGCAACGGCTGACCCGAAGCGGCTTCTGTGGGGCTCCGCGCTCAGTATGGTGGCGGTCACGGCAATCATGACGGCCCCCGCGATGGCCACGATCCCCGCGTTCGTACGGGAGTCGGCGGAACACTGGATGGTCGCCGCGCTCATATCGACGGGCGGCTACGTCTTGAGCCTGACTGCGGCGACGGCAGTCATCACGTGGTTCGCGTGGACGGCCGAGAGCGGCAAGCTCCCGCCCCGGACGAAGCTGGAGGCCAGGCTTGGGGTGTGAGAAGAGCGGCCAACGCCGCCCTCACTGTTGTGTTGAGAACCAATAGCGCATGGCCTGAAGAATGGTCCTGTGGGGCACCGATCATTGCACGACATGACCACCCCACAGCTATTCAGTTGAGGGCTGCAGCGCAGGCGAACGGCCATGTTGTTGCGCCGGAGGGCGAACGTCACCTAACCCCCCGGCCTCCTTCCC
>JALGSS010000957.1 GCA_029821745.1 Candidatus Zipacnadia bacterium | reverse complement strand
GAGACGCCGTGGGTGCGCATGAGCTTGATCGCGCACTCGGTGGTCTCCGCCCCAGTGGTGAGCAGGAAGGCCTTCGCGAGGGGATCGGGCGAGATCTCCACCAGCTTCTGGGCCAGGGCCGGGCGGATCTCCGTCGGGAAGCAGTAATTGTGGATCAGGTGCTTTTGCACCTGGGCTGTCATGGCCTCGACGACCTTCGGGTGGGAGTGCCCGGCGTTCGTCACGAGCACGCCGGAGCTGAAATCAAGCCACATATTGCCCCAGCGATCATGGATCTGCACGCCTTCAGCCCGGTCCCAGATGATGGGCGGCTGGCCGGACATCGACACCGGTTCGTACGCGCGCGAACGTTCCAGAATCTCGATGGATTCCGGCACGGGGATCTGCGTCTGGATGCGGCGGAACTTGGTGTCGACCGGCGCGACGTCCTGGGGTACGAGCGGGAAACTGCTGCCTGCCACGATAGACATCTCCTCTGAGGCATGGAAATGGCGAAGGGAACTGGGCGTTGACTAAAGCCCGATTAGCTTACCGCAACCGGGGGCGAGTTTCAAGCGTATCCGGGCGTGATTCGGGGCTGGGGAGCGCCGCCGAACGTGCTATACTGTGGGGCACGTGACAGGCGCATCGTTACTTCCCCGACACATGGAGCGCACAGCGATGGAGACGCGGAAGATTCAAGAGCAGAAGCGCCACGTCAACAAGCCCGATGAGTTCTACTGGTGCGAGCTGCTCCACCGCGAGCATGGTTACATGGTCCTGCGCTACGATGTGACCAGGGAGGGCCATATCGGCCCGGTGACGATCCCCGCCGGATCGCTGACCATCGCTCACTACCGGGAGAACGTGCCCTGGGTCTTGTGGGAGATGTACGGCCCCGAGCGCGCGTTGATCGGCTACTGCTACCACCTATGCCTGCCGCCCGAACTGGGCAAGGAGCACGTAGAATACCTCGACCTGCTCCTCGATCTGTGGTTCGACCCAGACGGCACGTTGACTGTGCTCGATGAGGACGAGTTTCAGCGGGCTCGGAGCGATAGGAAGATCAGCCGCTACGAGGAAGAACTGGTGGCCTCCCAGCGAGCAATCATCGCGGACAGGCACCCGCGGATCCTCGAGGATCGCTGGCGCCCGCCGGACGGCATTGAGGCCTTGTAGGCCGACGCAGACCGGACAGGAGTTCGTGAATGAGTGAGAACCAGGCCCGTCCCAGGCCGATGCTGGGGCGGTTGTTTCTGCTGGCCTTCGGAACCGGATTCTCGGGCGCGATCATGCCCGGGCCGCTGCTTGTGGCGGTCATCGGGCAGACGACTGCTCAGGGCTTCCGCGCGGTCATCGGGCTCATCACGGGTCACGCGCTGTTGGAGCTCATCACCGTCGGCCTGCTCGTCGCGGGGCTACAGGCGGTGCTTCAGCGCCCTCGCGTAAGGGGAATGATCGGGCTCGTCGGCGGCGCGGCCCTCGTGTGGATGGGCGTTGACATGATCGTCCACGCCCACGGTATCGGCCTGGACCTGGAAAACCCGGCTGAGGAAGCGTACTCGTGGACGAAGCTGATCATCTGGGGCGCGGCGGTCTGCGCGGCGAACCCGTACTTCACCGGCTGGTGGGCGACCATCGGCGCCGGGCAGCTCGCCCACATGGCCCCGCGGACCTTCAGCGAGTACGCCGCCTTCTACCTGGGCCACGAGGCCTCCGATTACACGTGGTACGCCCTCGTGGGCCTGCTTCTAATCACCGGCAAGCAGGCTCTCTTGCAGAATCAAGCGCTGTACCACGGGCTGATCTACGCGTGCGGGGTGGTCATCGCGCTACTGGGAGTCTGGTTCATCTACACCGGCGTGCGGTTCGTGTCCGGGAAGGCAGGGGCCGGCAAGGTGGGGCTGGTCTAGTCGTCGTAGCCGCAGGTCTTCAGCCTGCGGCCGTCGTCATCGGCAATATGCGCGCCGCGAGGTCCCATGACCGGGTGCCACTGGTCCCGCACAGCGGGACCAGTGCGTCGTTGAGCCCTGGTCGGAAGGCAAACGGCAAAGGAAACACCCTGCAGGTCTTCAGCCCTATGCATTACACACATCTTTGGTCGGAGGCGAGTTGTACGCCCAGGACTATGTCCTGCAGTCGCATCAGTCCTCGCCAGAGCACCTTGACACCCGGTTCGCCGTCGCCCTTGCGGCCCAGGAAGCCGCCCAGGC